>CAKUJB010000016.1 GCA_934661165.1 uncultured Microbacteriaceae bacterium
CTCGGGGGAGCAGGCGAAGTTGAGGCGCGCGAAGCCGCGGCCGGTCTCGCCGAAGACCGGGCCGGGTGACAGTGCGACCTTCGCGTCGCGGACGATGCGCTTCTGCGGGTCGTCGCCCCAGCCGAGCGGCCGGAAGTCGATCCAGGCGAGGTAGCTCGCCGTCGCGCGGTGGACGATCGCGCCGGGCAGGTGCGCCGCGGCGAGCTCGGCGAGCAGGTCCCGCTGCGCGACGATGCTCGCGAGCACGCCGTCGAGCCAGTCGCCCGCCCCGGTCAGCGCCGCGATCGCCGCGTGGGCGCCGAGCTGCGAGGACTTGTGCGTGAGGCTCTCCGACAGCCGCGGCGCGTACCGCGCCTCGGCGGCCTTCGAGCCCGGCACCCACCACGCCGTCGTCGCGCCGGGCACGTTGAACGCCTTCGTCGCACTCGTCACGACGACGCCGACCTCGCGCGCGGCGTCGGACACCGCCGTGAACGGCACGAACTCGACGCCCGGGTGCGTCAGCGGGCCGTGGATCTCGTCCGAGATGACGAGGACGTCGTACTGCGCGGCGAGCTCGGCGACGCGCTCGAGCTGCTCACGCGGGTGCGGCAGCCCGACGGGGTTGTGCGGGTGGCAGAGCAGGTAGACGCGGACCCCGTCCCGGAACGCCGTCTCGATGCCGTCGAGGTCGAGCGACCAGACGCCTGCATCGGCGACGAGCGGCACATCGACCTGCTCCGCGCCGACCTCGCGGATGACGGAGAAGAACGGCGCGTACACGGGCGTGTTGACGAGGACCTTCCCGCCCGCACCCGCCGCCGCCCGCGTGATCTCGAGGATCGCCGCCATGACGTTGACGGTCGACTGCACGGTCGCGGCGTCGACCTCCCAGCCCCAGCGCGCCGCCGCGAAGTCGGCGAACGCGTGGCCGAGCTGCGCACGGCTCGCGTCGTAGCCGAGGTCGGAGCGGGCGACGAGGTCGCTGAGGCGCTCGGCGATCGCCGGCGCGATGGGGTAGTCCATCTCGGCGACGAACATCGGGAGGACGTCGGGACCATAGGTCGCCCACTTCGAGGAGGTGCGCCGCCGCAGCTGCTCGAGGGAATCCGCTCGGACTTCGTTCACGCATCAAGTCTCCCACCGTCGCCGGATAGGCTGACTCCCGTGAGCGACATCGAGATCGGGCGCGCCAAGCGCGCTCGTCGGGCGTACGCATTCGACGATGTCGCGATCGTGCCGTCGAGGCGGACGCGGGACCCCGAGGACGTGTCCGTCAGCTGGACGATCGACGCATACACCTTCGAGACCCCGGTCATCGCCGCCCCCATGGACTCGGTCGTCAGCCCGTCGACCGCGATCGCGATCGGCCGCCTCGGCGGGCTCGGCGTGCTCGACCTCGAGGGGCTCTGGACGCGCTACGAGGACCCCGAGCCGGTGCTCGCCGAGATCCGCGAGCTCGAGCAGGCGGTCGCGACCCGTCGCCTCCAGGAGCTGTACGCGGAGCCCGTCAGGCCCGAGCTCGTCACCGCGCGGCTCGCCGAGATCCGCGCCGCCGGCGTCCCCGTCGCCGGGGCGCTCTCGCCGCAGCGCACCGCCGAGCTGCACCGCACCGTCGTCGACGCCGGCGTCGACCTCTTCGTCATCCGCGGCACGACGGTCTCCGCCGAGCACGTCTCGAAGCGCGACGACAAGGTCCTCAACCTCAAGGAGTTCATCTACGAGCTCGACGTCCCGGTGATCGTCGGCGGCGCGGCGACGTACACCGCGGCGCTCCACCTCATGCGCACGGGCGCAGCGGGCGTGCTCGTCGGCTTCGGCGGCGGCGCGGCCTCGACGACCCGGCGCAGCCTCGGCATCCACGCCCCCATGGCGTCGGCGGTCGCCGACGTCGCGGGCGCGCGACGCGACTACCTCGATGAATCGGGTGGTCGCTACGTCCATGTCATCGCCGATGGCGGGCTGGGCACCTCGGGCGATGTCGTCGCGGCGATCGCCTGCGGCGCGGACGCCGTCATGCTCGGCTCGATCCTCGCCCGGGCCGACGAGGCGCCCGGCGGCGGCTGGCACTGGGGCGCGGAGGCGCGGCACGCGGAGCTGCCGCGCGGCACGCGCGTGCACGTCGGCGCGGCGGGGACGCTCGCCGAGGTGCTGCACGGTCCCGCGCATTCGGCGAACGGCCACACCAACGTCGTCGGCGCGCTGCGTCGCTCCATGGCGACGACCGGGTACTCGGATCTCAAGGAGTTCCAGCGGGTCGAGGTCGTCATCGCCCCGTACCAGGGCGGTCGCTGAGCCATGGCGGCGTCGGGCGGCGGGGCGGGCGCGCGCGGTCGCGTCGGCGCCGCGGGCCGCGGCACCGTCACCCGCTCGAACCGCCTCGGCCCGGCCGAGCGCGATGCCGCGCTCGAGACGCTCCGGAGCAAGACGGTCGACATCCTCGTCATCGGCGGCGGCATCGTCGGGACCGGCGCGGCGCTCGACGCCGCGACGCGGGGCCTGCGCGTCGGACTCGTCGAGCAGCGGGACTTCGGCTCCGGCACGTCCTCGCGCTCGAGCAAGCTCATCCACGGCGGCATCCGCTACCTCGAGCAGCTCGACTTCGGGCTCGTGCGGGAGGCGCTCGTCGAGCGCGGCCTGCTCCTGCAGCGGCTCGCGCCGCACCTCGTCAAGCCCGTGCGCTTCCTCTACCCGCTCACGACCCCGCTCCTCGAGCGCGCGTACATCGGCGCGGGGATGGCGCTCTACGACCTCTTCTCGTGGACCGGCGGCCGTCCGCCCGGCGTCCCGCACCACCGCCACCTCAGCCGCCGGCAGCTCGCGCGCGCGGTGCCGTCGCTGCGCCGCGACGCCTTCCGCGGCGGGCTCGTCTATTACGACGGGCAGGTCGACGACGCGCGCTATGTCACGACGCTCGCCCGCACCGCCTCGTTCTACGGCGCGCACCTCGCCTCCCGGACGAAGGTCACCGGCTTCCTCCGCGAGGGCCCCCGCGTCGTCGGCGTCACCGCGGTCGACCTCGAGACGGGCGAGGAGTTCGAGATCCGCGCGCGGCAGATCGTGAATGCGACGGGGGTGTGGACCGACGACGTCCAGGCGCTCGTCGGCGAGCGCGGGCAGTTCAAGGTCCGCGCCTCGAAGGGCATCCACCTCGTCGTGCCGCGGGACCGCTTCCAGTCGAAGCTCGGCCTGCTGCTGCGCACCGAGAAGTCCGTCCTCTTCGTCATCCCGTGGGGCCGGCACTGGCTCATCGGCACGACCGACACCGACTGGGACCTCGACAAGGCGCACCCCGCGGCGACCGCCGCGGACATCGACTATCTCCTCGAGCGGGTGAACACGGTGCTCGCGAGGCCGCTGACCCGCGACGACGTCGAGGGCGTCTTCGCGGGGCTGCGCCCGCTGCTCGCGGGCGAGTCCGAGGAGACGAGCAAGCTGAGCCGCGAGCACATCGTCGCGCACACCGTGCCCGGCCTCGTCGTCGTCGCCGGCGGCAAGTTCACGACCTACCGCGTGATGGCGGAGGACGCGATCGACGAGGCGGTCCGCGCCCTCGACGGCCGCATCCCCGCGAGCGTCACCGCGGACATCGGGCTCCTCGGTGCGGAGGGCTACCAGGCGGCGTGGAACAAGCGCGGGAAGCTCGCCCGCGCATTCGGCCTCCACCAGGTGCGGATCGAGCATCTGCTGGGTCGCTACGGCGTCCTCACCGACGACCTGCTCACGCTCATCCGCGACCGGCCCGAGCTCGCGGCGCCGTTGCCCGGCGCCGACGACTACCTCGCCGCCGAGGTCGTCTACGCGACCGCGGCCGAGGGCGCGCTCCACCTCGACGACGTGCTCGCGCGGCGCACCCGCATCTCGATCGAGTCGTGGGACCGCGGCGCGGCGGCGGCGCCCGTCGCGGCCCGGCTCATGGGCGAGGTGCTCGGCTGGGACGAGGCGCGCATCGACGCCGAGGTCGCGCACTGGATGCGGCGCATCGAGGCCGAGCGAGCCAGCCAGGAGCAGCCTGACGACGCGTCCGCGGACCGCGTGCGGCTGAGCGCCCCGGAGTTCCGAGCGCCGTGACCGGCATCGGGTTCTGGTCGGTCGCTCGCCGGCCGAAGTGGATCGGCGTGCTCGCGCTCGTCCTCATCGTCGCGGGCATCTTCGCGTGGCTCGGCCGCTGGCAGCTCGAGCGCGCCGTCGACGACTCGCGCGCCGTCGGGCCCGACACCGAGATCGCCGTGCCGCTGTCCGAGATCGTCGCGCCGCAGCAGCCCATCGAGGGCATGATGGCGTGGCGCCGGGTCGAGGTCGAGCTCTCCTACGTCGCCGGCGACACGGTGGTGCTGAGCGACCGGCTCAACGCGGGGCCCGAGCGCGGCTGGACGGTCGTCGCGCACGCGGTGACGATCGAGGGCGCGAGCCTCGCGGTCGCACTCGGCTGGTCGGCCGACGAGGCCGTGGCCGAGGCGGCACGCGCGACCCTCGATGAGGGCGTCATGATCGCCAGCCTCCAGACGGTGACGGGCCGTTTCATGCCGACCGAGGCGCCGCAGCAGTCGGACTTCCAGTCCGGGAAACGGTCGGCGCTCGCGGTCGGCGAGCTCATCAACATCTGGTCGGCGCCGCCGGCGGGCGGCGCCTACGGCGGGTACCTCGCGCTCGACGCGCCGCCGGAGTGGGCGGTCGGGCTCGAGGCGATCGATGCGCCGATGCCGACCCGGGAGGTCGAGGTGAACCTCCTCAACATCTTCTACGGCATCGAGTGGGTCATCTTCTCCGGCGTCGCGATCTTCCTCTGGTGGCGCCTCGTGCGCGACGAGCAGCTCCGGGAGCAGTCGGCCGCCGAGCCCGGGGACGAGCGCGCCTAGACTGGAGCGGTGACCTTCGCACCGCTGGCCTCCGATGTGCCGCGGATCCGGGCCTGGCTTGTCGCCTTCCGGGTCTCGGCGGCGATCACGGGAGTCTTCCTCATCCTCCTCGTCGTCATGATGATCACCCGCTACGGCTTCGGCGGCGACCTCGCCTGGACGCCGGGCGGCGGCTTCGGGCTGCTGCCCGCCGAGATCATCGAGGCCGAGGCCGGGGTCAACCTCTCGACGATCATCCTCATCGTCCACGGCTGGCTCTACGTCGTGTACCTCGTCGTCGACTTCGCGCTGTGGCGGCTCGCCCGCTACTCGTTCCTCTACTTCCTCTTCGTCGCGCTCGGCGGCGTCGTGCCGTTCCTCTCGTTCTTCTTCGAGTGGCGGGTCCCGCGGGACATCCAAGCGCGCATCGCCGAGCTCACGGCCCCGGAGCCGGCCACCGTATGAGCGAGGTGCAGGCGACCTCGGCGCGCCCGGTCCTCGTCGTCGACTTCGGCGCGCAGTACGCGCAGCTCATCGCGAGGCGGGTGCGCGAGGCGGGCGTCTACTCCGAGATCGTGCCGCATTCGGTCACCGTCGAGGAGGTCCGGGCCAAGGCGCCCGCGGCGATCATCCTCTCCGGGGGCCCGTCCAGCGTCTACGAGGCGGGCGCGCCGGACCTCGCACCGGGGATCCTCGAGCTCGGGCTGCCGGTGCTCGGCATCTGCTACGGCTTCCAGGTCATGGCGAAGCAGCTCGGCGGCGAGGTCGCCAAGACGGGGCTCCGGGAGTACGGGGCGACCCCGATCCGCGTCGAGGGCGACGGCGGGCAGCTGCTCGCGGGGCAGCCCGACACGCAGACGACGTGGATGAGCCACGGCGACTCGGTCATCGAGGCGCCCGCGGGCTTCGACGTGCTCGCGAGCTCCGAGGCGACGCCGGTCGCCGCCTTCGCGGCGCCCGAGCGCGGGCTCTACGGCGTGCAGTGGCACCCCGAGGTGAAGCACTCCGTGCACGGCCAGGAGGTGCTCGAGAACTTCCTCCACCGTGCCGCGGGCCTCGCGGCCGACTGGAACTCCGGGAGCGTCATCGCGGAGCAGGTCGCGCGCATTCGTGCCCAGGTCGGCAGCGGCCGCGTCATCTGCGGGCTGTCGGGCGGCGTCGACTCCGCCGTGGCCGCGGCGCTCGTGCACCGCGCGGTCGGCGACCAGCTCGTCTGCGTCTTCGTCGACCACGGACTGCTGCGCAAGGGCGAGCGCTCGCAGGTCGAGCGCGACTACGTCGCGGCGACCGGCATCCGGCTCGTGACGGTCGACGCGCGCGAGCGGTTTCTCGGCGCGCTCGCGGGGGTCACCGACCCCGAGGACAAGCGCAAGGCGATCGGCCGGGAGTTCATCCGCGTCTTCGAGCAGGCCGAGCGCGAGCTCGTTGCGGAGGCCGCGGCCGACGGGGAGCCGATCCGGTTCCTCGTCCAGGGCACGCTCTACCCGGACGTCGTCGAGTCCGGCGGCGGCGCGGGCGCGGCGAACATCAAGAGCCATCACAACGTCGGCGGGCTCCCGGAGGACCTGCAGTTCGAGCTCGTCGAGCCGCTGCGCGCCCTCTTCAAGGACGAGGTCCGCGCGATCGGCCGCGAGCTCGGCCTGCCCGAGGTCATCGTCGCCCGGCAGCCGTTCCCCGGCCCCGGGCTCGGCATCCGCATCGTCGGCGAGGTGACGGCGGAGCGGCTCGACCTCCTCCGCGACGCCGACGAGATCGTCCGCCACGAGCTGACCGCCGCCGGCCTCGACGGCGAGATCTGGCAGTGCCCCGTCGTGCTCCTCGCCGACGTCCGCTCGGTCGGCGTGCAGGGCGACGGCCGCACGTACGGGCACCCGATCGTGCTGCGCCCCGTGTCGAGCGAGGACGCGATGACCGCCGACTGGTCGCGGCTGCCCTACGAGCTGCTCGCCCGCATCTCGAACCGCATCACGAACGAGGTCGCCGGCGTCAACCGCGTCGTGCTCGACGTCACGTCGAAGCCGCCGGGCACCATCGAGTGGGAGTGATGGGCCGACGCCCGGCGCTCAGTCCCTCGCGATCGCGATGAGGCGCAGGATCTCGAGGTAGAGCCAGATGATCGTGAGCATGACGCCGAAGGCCCCGCGCCAGCCGTAGGCGCGCGGGGCGCCGTTGTCGGCCCCCTGCTTGATGAAGTCGAAGTCGAGTACGAGCGAGTACGCGCCGAGCAGGACCGCGAGCACGCCGAGGATGATGCCGAGCGGGATGCCGAAGATCTCGACGCCGGAGCGCAGGCCCCACGGGTCGGCGACCGCGCCGGTGAGCATGAGCACGACGTTGACGAGCGAGAAGACGGCGTAGCCGATGAGGGCGATGAGGAAGATCTTCGTCGCCTTCTTCGAGGCGCGCACCCGCCCGCTCGCGAAGAGCCAGAGCGTGATGCCGACGACGCAGAGCGTCGCGATGACCGCCTGCATGACGATGCCGGGGTACATCGCCTCGTAGAACGCGGAGATGCCGCCGAGGAAGACGCCCTGCGCGGCGGAGTAGGCGAGGACGAGGGCGCCGGAGGGCTGCTTCTTGAAGATGTTGACGAGAGCGAGGACGAGGCCGACGATCCCGGCGCCGATCCAGAGCCACGGCACCGCGGGCATCGTGACCCAGCCGATCGCCGCGCCGACGAGGAGGACGCCGAATGCGGCGGCCGACTTCCGGATCGAGTCCTCGATGGTCATCCGGTCGTCGAGCGGGCGCTCGGCCGAGGGACGCTGATAGATCTCGTCGAGCTGCTCGGCGGTCACCGTCTCGGCGGCGACGAGCGCGCCGTTCTGGTTGAACGCGGAGCTGTTGAAGGCGGGATTCCTCATGCGGCGAGCCTACCGGCGCGGTCTGGTCGCGACCACCTCGGAAGCTGGGAGGCGGCTGACGCGAGCGGGCCCGACCGGGGGCGCCCCGGCGCGCTCCGGGGGATCAGCGCGACTCGAGCCGCACCCGGAGCTCGACGTGCCCGCCGTCCTGCAGGAGCACGACCTCCCGGGCGCGCTGCTCGAGATCGCGCAGCCCGAGGCCCTCGGGGCCACGGGGGCCGATCCGTCCCGGGTTGCGCACGACGACCTCGACCTCGTCGTCGTGCCGGCGCAGGCGGACCGCGACGCTCCGGCCGCGCCCGAAGCGCACGGCGTTCGTCAGCCCCTCGGTGAGCACGTCGTGGGCGACCGCGGCGCTGCCGGGGTGCTCCGCGAGCCAGTCGAGGGTGTCGTCGCCGATGTCGGCCGCGATGTCGAGGACGAGCGACCAGGCTTCGAGCGTCGCGTGCAGGCTGTCGCGCAGCAGCGGCACGAAGTCGAGGGGCTCGGAGGGCCGCCCGCGGAGGGTCGACTCGATCCGGTCGATGAGCTCGTCGAGCGCGTCCGACGGCGCGGTCCCCGCCTCGAGGCGGAACGAGGTCGCGAGGATGTCGGCCTGCACATCGATGTCGAGGAGCTGGCCGGCCTGCGCCCCTTCGGTGACGAGCGCGCGCTGCGCCTCGAAGCGGCGCCGCTCGGACTCGGCGAGCGCCGCGGCGGCGCGCTCCTCGTGCTCCCGCAGGCGCCGGAGGCTGCTGTCGATGAGCGAGACGACCGTCGCGACGAGGGCGTAGCCGATCGTGCCGTACACGAAGTAGTAGACCCTGAGCGGATCGTCCCCGAGCTGCCGGATGAGGATCCAGCAGTAGATGCCGCCGACGACGAGGTACATCGCGGCGAGGGCCGCGATCGAGCGAGCGCGCGTCGCCGGCCGCGGGATCCGGCGGATCGCCATCGCGAGCACCTGCGACACGACGCTCGCGAGGAGCAGCTGCAGCGCGCCCACGAGCGGCCCGTACGCGTGGAGCGCGGGCGGGAGGAAGAGCAGGAGGGCGATGCCGGTGATCGCCCACGCGGGGCCGGCCCACGGCGTCGGGAGGCGCGGCACCGGGGGGCCGCTCGTCGCCTCGGCACCGGGCCCCGGGATCGGGATCGCCCCGGTGTCGTCGAGCGCGTCGCCGAGTCGCGCGGTGCGCGCCTGCTCCGCGACGCGCCGGACGACGGAGCGCGCGATCCACCGCAGCTCCTTCGCGAGGTTGTCGGGCGGCAGGCCGCGATGCAGCAGCCCGCCGACGGCGTCGAGCACCTCCGTCATGAGCTCCCGCTGGAATGCGGCGCCCACCGAGCGCTGCATGCTCACGAGCCGCGTGTGCTCGGATTCGAGCGCGTCGAGGACGACCCGCAGTCGTCGCTCCGCCTCCCTCGCCCTCGCGATCGTCTCGATGACGGCGTGGATGAGCAGCACCGCGGCGGTGAGGACCGTCGCATTCATGAGGAATCTGAGGTGCCAGTCGGTCTCGATGATGTCGAAGCCGAAGCGGTGCTGCAGGTGGCTGAGCAGTGCGGGCCGCCCCTCGGCGATGGCGAGGAGCGCGACCGCGACGATCGACCAGCGCAGCCAGGGCCACCGGCCGGTCGCGCGCTCGAGCGCGCCGACGAGGAGGAATGCGAGGAGCAGCACCCCGTGGACGACGGCGGCCGCGAGCAGGCCGAACGTGAGCTGGCGGCTGCCCGTGGCGAGATCGGTCCCCGAGAACGCCGTGAGCAGGTAGGGCGTGAGCGCGAGCCACGCCCAGATGGAGAACGCCGGCCGGACACGCGCTCGGGGGTCGCGCGGCGCCGCGGTCACGCGATCACCCGGTGCACGACGTCGGGGCCCTCCTGCACGAACTCTGCGACCGAGACCCGGCCGACGAATGCGTCCATCCCGCTCGTGCGCTCGTCGCGCGCCAGGATCCGGCCGGGGCTGCGCACCTCGATCCGCAGCCGGTCGTCGAGGAGGTCGACCCGGAGCCGCGCGCGGCGGATCCTGCCGTAGCGGATGACGTTCGTGAGCGCCTTCGTCGCGACCTCGCGGACGAGCGCACGGCACTCGGGATGCTCCACGAGCCACTGCCACAGCCGCTCGTCGTAGTCCGTCGTGAGCTCGAGCCCTTCGCACCACGCCTGATCGGCGGCGCGCGTCGCGGCTCGGATGCCGTCCGCGTAGAGGCGCCCCTGGTCGACGTCGTCGACCGCGGTCGGCAGCATGGGGGCGTCGAGCACGCGTTCGATCTGCGCGCTGAGGTCGTTGACGATCGCGTCGGGGTCCTCGGCGCCGAGCCGGATCTGGAATGCGGCGGCGACGACGTCCGTCTGGATGGAGGCGTGCAGGCGGCGGGCGAGGAGATTCGTCGTCTCCGCGAGGCGGGCGTGCGCCGAGTTGGCCTGGTACCTCGCCGCGAGGAGCTGCTCGATGAGCTCCTGGTCGGTGTCGAGATAGTCGAGCTGTCGGCTGCGGGCGAAGGAGAGGATCGTCCCCGTGACGCTCGACATGAGGATGCCGTAGATCCAGTAGCCGATCGCCGCGCCGCCGGGGTCGGGGGAGACGAGCACGAGCGTGCCGAGCGCGCCGATCGCGGCGTACTCGACGGCGAGGAGCGCGATCGCCGCGGGGCCCGTGGACGGCAGCGGGTGCCGTCGGACGAGCCAGCAGCCGATGAGCACGAGCGCAGTGCTCGCGACGGTGATCCCCGCGCCGAGGGCGACGTCGTACGTGAGGATCGAGACCGGCAGCTGCATGACGAACCACACCGCGACGGGTCCGCCGGGCAGGCTCGCCTCGATGCGCTGCGGGGTCGCGAGCCGCGCGCGGCTCGCGACGGGGGCGGGTTCGCTCGTCGGCCGGTACTGATACTCCGTGGTGTCGGCGGCGAGGCCGAAGGCGCGGTCGGCGAGCGGGCGCACGACGTCGTGGGCGAGCCGCATGAGCTGTTCCGCGAGGCGTGCCGGGGGCGCGTGCGGGTCGACGTGGGTGAGCGCCTTCCGGATGGGGTCGGCGATCGTGCGCTGGTACTCGAGGATGAGGGCGGCGTGGCGGACATCGGTCGCGACCTGCTGCTGCTCCGTCCGCCGCAGCACGGCGGCGAGCCGACGCCGGCTGTCGGCCGCGTGCGCGACCTGCTCGAGCGCGAAGTGGACGATGAGCATGACCACGCCGATCCCGAGGAGGTTGAGCGCGACGCGGATGCCGAGGGCGGGGGGGACGAGGTGCACGCCGGACCAGCGCTGCAGCGTGTCGGCGATGAGGGGCCGGAGCACGGAGATGACGGCGAGGACCGCGATGAACCACACCCAGCACCACGCCGTCGGCAGCCGCCGCTCGACGAGGTGCGCGAGCCAGAAGCACGCGCCGAGGACGAGGTGCACGACGATCGCCGCGATGAGCCCGTGCAGTCGCTCCCGAGGGTCCAACGCGGTGGTGTAGCCGCCCCAGATCGTGATGAGGGGCGGGGCGAGGATCAGCCAGGCCCAGAAGGAGAACACCGGGGTGCGGACACGGGTGGACATTGCGCCTCACTTTAAGGCGCGGGTGCCCGCGGCAGACGCTCCACCTTCTGGTGGCACCCGTCCGGGGGGACTCAGCTCAGGAGCGCGCGCACGAGGACGATGAGGCCGACGAGGATCGCGAGCGCCGTCATCGACGCGGCGACGACGACGAGGATGCCGGTGCCCGTGAGCCCGTGCCGGGTGCCGCCGCCGGTCGCGCGCCGGCCGAGGACGGGCGTGCCGCACATCTCGCAGTACGCCGCCTCCGCGCGCAGCGTCGCGCCGCATCGCCTGCAGTCCACGGCGCCAGCGTAGTCCGGGCCGGCGCTAGCCTTGGCGCCATGCGGCGGACGAGGATCATCGCGCACCGGGGCGCGAGCGGCCACCACCCCGAGCACACCGCCGAGGCGGTGCTCGCGGGCTTCGCCCTGGGCGCCGATGCCGTCGAGCCGGATCTCGTGCCGTCGCGCGACGGCCTCCTGGTGGTGCGGCACGAGCCCGAGATCTCCAGGACGACCGACATCGGCGAGCGGCTGGAGTTCGCCGACCGCCGCCGCACGATCCGGGTGCCCCCCGAGGTGCAGGCGCCGGGCGATCCCATCGACGAGCTCACGGGCTGGTTCACCTTCGATCTCGACTGGGCGGAGCTCGCCCGGCTCGAGGCGCGCGAGCGGCTGCCGGAGCTGCGCCCGGATTCGGCAGGAATGCGCGGCGCGCTGCTGCGATTCACCGACCTACTCGAGCTGGTCGCGCCGCTCACGACGGCCGCCGGCGAGCCCGCGGTCGTCGTCGCCGAGCTCAAGCATCCGAGCGCCTTCGCGGCGCTCGGCATCGACCTGCCCACGCGCTTCCTCGCCGAGATCGAGGGCCGCCTCCCCGTCGACCGGCTCGTCGTCGAGTGCTTCGAGCTGCCCGCGCTCCTTCGGCTGCGCGAGCTCGGCTACCCGGGTCGGCTCGTGCACCTCTCGGAGCGGCCCGTCGACCATGCCGCCCTGCGTGCGGCGGGCGTCGAGGGCGTGAGCTACGACAAGGCGCTCCTCCTCGAGGCGGACGGGGCCGACCTCGTCGCGGACGCGCACGCGGCCGGGCTCGAGGTGCTCACCTGGACGCTCCGGCCGGAGAACGCATTCCTGGCGCCGCGCCACCGCGGCCCCGGCGGCGATGCCGCGTGGGGCGACTGGCGGGCCGAGTTCGCGGAGATCCTCGCGACGGGGGTCGACGGGGTCTTCGCCGACCATCCCGAGCTCGCCGCCGAGGCGATCGCCGCGCGGCGCGCCGCCGCTGCCTCAGCCAGGTGCTGGGATTCCGGTCGCGCGCTGGGATCGGGGCGCGAGTTCCCAGCACGCGGGCCGAATCCCAGCACCCGGCGTCCGGGCGTCGACGGTGCGACCTAGGCTTGGAGGGTGATCGACCCGGCACTCCTCGAGGGGCTCAACCCTCGCCAGCGCGAGGCCGTCGAGCACCGCGGCCAGGCGCTGCTCATCGTCGCGGGCGCGGGGTCGGGCAAGACGAGCGTGCTCACCCGCCGCATCGCCGGCCTGCTGTCGACGCGCGAGGCGTGGCCGAGCCAGATCCTCGCGATCACGTTCACGAACAAGGCGGCGGCGGAGATGCGCGAGCGCATCGAGGCGCTCGTCGGCCAGGCCGCCGAGGGGATGTGGATCTCGACGTTCCACTCCGCGTGCGTGCGGATCCTGCGCCGCCAGGCCGACGCGATGGGGCTCAAGGAGGCCTTCACGATCTACGACAGCGCCGACTCGAAGGCGCTCGTCAAGCGGCTCATCCGCGACCTCGACGCCGATTCGCTCGGCTTCACACCAGGCGGCGTGCTCGCGCGCATCTCCCGGCTCAAGAACGAGCTGACCGACCTCGAGACCTTCGCCCGGAGCATCGACGCCTCCGACCCGAAGGAGCTCGGCTTCCTCGCCCTGTACCGGAACTACCAGGCGGCGCTGCGCCGGGCGAACGCCCTCGACTTCGACGACATCATCGCCGAGACCGTGTACCTCTTCCGCGCCTTCCCCGAGGTCGCGGCGCTCTACCAGCGGCGTTTCCGTCACGTCCTCGTCGACGAGTATCAGGACACGAACCACGCGCAGTACGCGCTCATCCGCGAGCTCGTGCGCCCAGTGCCCGCGGCGATCGCCGACGAGGTCGAGGCCCGGCAGGGCTGGCAGCGGGAGCTGCGGGACGCGCACGGTGACATCCCGCCCGCCTCGCTCACCGTCGTCGGCGACTCCGATCAGTCGATCTACGCGTTCCGCGGCGCCGACATCCGCAACATCGTCGAGTTCGAGCGGGACTTCCCCGACTCGCGCACCATCCTGCTCGAGCAGAACTACCGCTCGACGCAGCGCATTCTCGATGCTGCGAATGCGGTGATCGCGAACAACTTCGACCGGCGCGAGAAGCGCCTGTTCACCGATGTCGGCGAGGGCGAGCCGATCGTCGGGTACACCGGCTACTCGGGGCACGACGAGGCGCAGTTCGTCGCCGACGAGATCGAGGCGCTGCGGGCGGCGGGTGTCGAGTACCCGCAGGTCGCGGTCTTCGTCCGGACGAATGCGCAGACCCGACCGCTCGAGGAGGTCTTCATCCGGGAGGGCGTCCCCTACCGGCTCGTCGGGGGCACCCGCTTCTACGAGCGCGCCGAGGTGAAGGACGCATTCGCCTACCTGACGCTCGCGGTGAACCCCGATGACGATCTCGCGCTGCGCCGGGTCATCAACACGCCCAAGCGCGGGATCGGCGACGCGACGGTCGCGGCGCTGCAGGCCCGCGCCGACCGGGAGGGCACGCCGCTGCGCGAGGTGCTCCGGGACTCGGCCTCGCTCGGCTTCGGCCCGAAGCTCACGGCGGCGATCCGGGAGCTCGACGCCCTGCTCGACGACGCGGCGCAGCTCGCGGGCGCCGCCCCGGGCGCGGGCGCTGCGCCGTCGCCCGGCCGCGCGCCGCACGAGGTGCTCGCGCACCTGCTGCAGCACTCCGGCTACCAGGACGCGCTGCGCCGCTCGGGCGACCCGCAGGACGAGGCCCGCTCGGAGAATCTCGACGAGCTCGTCTCGCAGGCCAAGGAGTTCCGCGTCCAGTACCCCGAGGCGACGGTCCTCGACTACCTCACCTCCGTCGCGCTCTTCGCCGCGGCCGACGAGCTCGACCTCGACGAGGGTCGCGTCACGATCATGACGCTCCACACCGCGAAGGGCCTCGAGTTCGACGCCGTCTTCATCACGGGCGTCGAGGAGGACCTCCTGCCGCACCGGATGAGCGTCCACGAGCCGGGCGGGCTCGCGGAGGAGCGCCGCCTCTTCTATGTCGGGATCACGCGCGCCCGCAAGCGGCTGTTCCTCTCCCTCGCCGCCTCGCGCGCCGGATTCGGCGACATCCACTCCTCGCCGCCATCCCGATTCCTCTCCGAGCTGCCCGCCGATGCGGTGCACTGGCGCGAGGATCGCGGGGCGGGGCGGCAGCTCGGCGCGGCCGGCGGCGGCTACCGCAGCGGCGGGTTCGCCTCCGGCGGGTACGGGCGCGGGCGGGCCCGGAGCCCTGAGCGCGGCTTCCTCGAGTCGCCCGTCATCGAGCCGCGGCGCAAGACGGAGTGGAAGTCGCCCGTCGCGACGCTCCGCGACAACGGCGACCTCGCGCTCGCGGTCGGCGACCGCATCCGGCACGCCGACTTCGGCGAGGGCCGCGTGCTCGCCGTCCAGGACAACGGACCGAAGACGATCGCGGAGGTCGACTTCCCCGAGCGCGGCCGCAAGCGCCTCCTCGTCAAGGTCGCGCCGATCGAGAAGCTCTAGGCGGTCGGCTCCGGGATCGTCGTGAAGGCGCCGAAGGCGAAGCCGAGGGCGTCGCCGGGCCGGGAGCTGACGCGCTGCACCTCGCCGAGGAAGAGCGTGTGGTCACCGCCGTCGTACTCCGCCCAGGGGAGGCACTCGAATGTGGCGAGCGCGTCCGCGAGGCCGGGTGCGAACTCGCCGGGTACCCAGTGCGGCACGACCCGGGGCTCTCCGGGTCGACCCGCGAAATGCATCGCCACCTCGCGCTGGTCCGCGCCGAGGATATTGATGCTGAATGGCCGCCCGCGCAGCAGATCGTGCGACCGCAGCGTGCGCTGCAGCGAAACGAGCACGAGGGGCGGGTCCATCGAGACCGAGGTGAACGAGTTGACCGTGAGCCCGCGCCGCTCCTCCCAGCCGTCGTCCCCGAGCGCGTCGAAGACGATGACGGCGACACCGGTTGCGAATCGGCCGAGGCTGTTGCGCAACTGCCGTGGGTTGATGGCCGCGGATTCGGGCCTGGTTGTGATGGTGCTCATGCTCTACACTCCCGATCATTGGACGATGGTGCCCACAGCGTGGTGAGGTGACGACGGTGTCCGAGACGATGCCAATCGTGGTGAGCGAGGCGACCGAACGCGCTCAGCGCTGGCAGGAGGTCGTGTCCCGCTCCTTCGTGCCGCTCACAGTGCATCCGGATGCGCACTACGCCTTCCGCGCCCGGCTCGAGGGTCGCATCAGCGACGGCGTTCTCTTCTCGACGGTGCGCGCGAGCCCGCACGCGGTCGAGCGCACCGCCGCGCACGTTGCGCGGGCCCCCGAGGACTACGTCAAATTGACGCTCCAGCTCGCAGGGACCGGCATGCTCATCCAGGATGACCGCACCGCGACGCTCGCGCCGGGCGACATCGTGCTGTACGACACGAGCCGCCCCTACACGCTCGAGTTCGGTGAGGGGATGGCCGCGGTCGTCGTCATGTTCCCCCATCGCCGCATCGACGTCGCGGCCGAGTCGCTCCAGCAGCTCACCGCGATCCGCATCGCGGGCGAGGACGGCTTCGCGCGTGCGGTGAGCCACTTCCTGGCCGGGCTCGCGAGCGCGCTGCCGACCCTCGACGGCCCGACGGGCCTCCGGATCACGCACAGCACGATGGACCTCATCGCGACGATGGTCGGGCATGAGCTGAGCGGGGCCTCCTGGTCGGATCCCGTCACGGAACTCATGTTCCGCATCGACGGGTATATCAACCGACACCTCGACGAGCCGGGGCTCGGGCCGGACGCGATCGCGGCCGCGCACTTCATCTCGACGCGCTACGTCCACGACCTCTTCCACCGTCGCGGCACGTCGGTGTCCAGGGTGATCCGCGAGCGTCGCCTCGAGCACATTCGCCGCGACCTGCGCGACCCGCGGCACGCGGGTGAGGGCGTCGCGGCGATCGCGGCCCGGTGGGGGCTGACGGACCCGTCGCACGCGAGCAAGGCATTCCGTGCATTCGTCGGCGTCCCGCCGACCGAGTACCGGGCGAGCGGGGAGCCTGATCGTAGCCCGGTGGCCCGCGGTCGGGATGCGGGTCACGACCGCTCGACCGGCTCGGGCTCGTAGGCGAGGACGATGGCGCCGCCCGTCGCGTAGTTCGGCACATCGGCCTCGACAGCCTGCCCCTCGGGGGAGGCCATCGCGACGCCGAGCGCGTCGAGGCTCGGGAACTCTGCCTCGAAGACCGCGTAGTACGGGCTGCCAGCGGCGTCGATCCCGAGCGCGGCTGACATCGCGGTCGCGCCGGGCAGCCGCGCGGCGAGCGGGAGGTGCACGTCGCGGTAGTGTCGCTCGAATGCGGCCGGGTCGACGGGCGGCGGATAGAGCACGAGGAGCTTAGCCACGGGATGTCGCCTCGGCGTACCGTGCGATCGCTGCGGCGACGACCTCGTCGGACCCGACGATGTCGCGCCACTGCGCGACCGGATCGTTGAAGTTCTGCGTGAACGCATCGCACAGCGCCTTGTTCTGGCTCATCGCCCCCAGCAGCTGGATGAGCCTGTCGGCAGGCGGCAGCTGGACCATCAGGTTCGTCCAGTCGCTCACGGCTTCGACGCGCTCGCGCCGACGGGCGCCCGCGCGACGGCCGAGGTCCTCCCCGAACCCGCGGTCCTCGAGGATCTCTTCGCCGACCGTGTACCCCGAGTACGACGCGGAGTTCGCGCCCTGCCCGATGACGGGGTCGAGGACGGAGTGGACGTCGCCCGCGGCGATGACGACCTTGCCGTTCGGCAGCACCCGGTAGTCCTCGCGGAGCACGGGCGTCACGGCGCCCTGAAGGAGGTCCTCCGGCCGGGTGAGCTGGAACGAGGCCTCGTCGATGCGCGCGAAGACGGTCGGATGGTGCACGCGGAGCTTGTCGAGCACGAGCTGCCGGAAGGCGGCGGGGTCGTCGTCGTACCGCGCATCGGCGAGCACCTCGAGGTCGCCGCCGGGCACGTTCTCGAAGAGGAGCGCGTCGACGTGCCCGGCAAACGACCACATCGGGATGTTGATGAGCTCGCCGTGGCCGGGCGAGATGCTCAGCGTCACCCCGTGCGGCTCGTGCCTGGCGACCCCCGTCCACAGGCCGACCATGAGCCGGCGCATCGGTTGCGGGTACGGCGACTTCTCGGGGCGCACACCGAAGAACTCGCCGAGCGAGCGCTTCCCGCTCGCGACGACGAGCGCGTCGTGCCCCGTGCTCAGCGCCTCGAGGTCGGCGGCCTCCACCGTGCGGTACTCGATGCGCCCGCCGCGGTCCTCGAAGTCGCCCATGAGCGTCGGCTGGTAGATGCGGTAGTCGATCGCACGGGACGGCGCCGCGAAGTCGCCGCGGAAGAACAGGTCGGGGCCGCCGACCCAGTGGTGGTGGCAGACGTAGCCGTACTCGTCGAGCGGCCAGTGGTCGACGCCGAGCGCCTGCTCGCGGACGACGGTGACATTGTGGTGGGCGACCGAGTTGATCATGCGCCCGTCGCGGATCTCGTCCGGGGTGCGGTCGGTGTAGATGGTGACCGGGATGTCGTGCTGCCGCAGCAGCAGTCCGAGGTGCAGGCCGGCGGTTCCCGCGCCGACGATGCCGATGTCGGTCATACGTCCTCCTTCGTGGCGTGCCGCGTGGGCCGCGGTGGCTGCGACGATAGGCCCGGGCCCCCGCGCGGCGCCCGGGGCAGTGCGCACTGCGCCATCTTCACTGCGCTGGGGGACCAGCCGCCGGCCGGGCGGCCTGGGGGAGAATGGCGGAGGCGGATCCCGCGCGAGTCTGGCCGTCCACCTGCGCGACAGCGCGCATTCATCCGGATGCGGGATACTGCTGACGGTTTTCGTTCTATCAAAGGAGAAGAACAATGACTGAGTCGCTGCTGGCCCGCGTGAGCGTCGAGGGCGGCCGGGCCATCCCGGACGCCGCGACCGGCGAGATCATCGGGCACGCGCCCGAGCACACGGTCGCCGACCTCGAGCGCGCGATCGAGATCGCCCAGGCCGCGCAGCCAGCGTGGGCGGCGCTGACGTCGGCGGAGCGGGGGGCGATGCTCCACGCCGCCGCCGCGAAGGTCGCCGAGTACGAGGAGGAGCTCGTCTCGATCGTCTCGCGCGAGCAGGGCAAGCCACTGAGCGGTCCGGGCGCACGGCTCGAGGTCGGCGGGGTCCAGGGTTGGCTGCACACGAATGCGGATCTTGAGATCGAGCCGAAGGTCCTCATCGATGACGCCGAGAACTACTCCGAGCTCATCTACAAGCCGGTCGGGCTCGTCGGTGCGATCGGCCCGTGGAACTGGCCGATGATGATCACGATCTGGCAGATCGCCCCGGCGCTCAAGATGGGAAATGCCGTCATCGTCAAGCCGTCCGAGTACACGCCGCTGTCGGTGCTCACGCTCGTCGAGGTGCTCAACGAGGTGCTCCCCGCGGGCGTGCTGCAGGTCGTGTCGGGCGGTCGCGAGGTCGGTGCCGCGCTCGCGGCCCACGAGGCCTTCGGCAAGATCATGTTCACCGGCTCGACGAAGACGGGTCGCGCGATCATCGAGGCCTCGGCCAACAACCTCGCGCGGCTCACCCTCGAGCTCGGCGGCAACGACGCGGGCATCATGCTGCCGGGCACAGATGCCTCGAAGTACACGGAGGGCCTCTTCTGGGGCGGCTTCATCAATACGGGGCAGACCTGCGCCGCGCTCAAGCGGCTCTATGTGCATGAGGATCAGTACGAGGAGGTCGTGCAGAACCTCGCCGAGTACGCGAAGAACGCGCCCATGGGCGTCGGCCTCGACGAGGCGAACGTGCTCGGCCCGCTACAGAACCCGATGCAGTTCAAGATCGTGCAGGACCTCGTGGAGGACGCGAAGGCCCGCGGCCGCCGCATCGTGACCGGCGGCGAGCCGGCCCCGGAGCTCGGCGCGAACTTCTTCCAGGCGACGATCATCGCGGACGCCGAGGACGGCGACCCGATCGTCGACGAGGAGCAGTTCGGCCCCGCCCTGCCGATCATCAAGTACTCGAAGCTCGAGGACGCGATCGCCTCGGCGAACCGGCTCGATGCGGCGCTCGGTGCGTCGGTGTGGGGCGACGACCCCGCGGAGAACCGTCGGGTCGCGCTCCAGCTCGAGGCCGGCACCGTGTGGATCAACAAGCACGGCGGCGTCCACCCGATGGTGCCGTTCGGCGGGATCAAGGGCTCGGGCTACGGCCTCGAGTTCGGCGTCGAGGGGCTCAAGGCGACGGGCGTGCCGGTCGTCATCACCTCCCGCTGAATCGAGTCCGTCGATACGACGCACCGGAGACCCCGGCTTTACAGTCCTGACCCTGGCCCGCACAGTGGACATGGCGGTGGAGCGGCGTGCGCTCGCGTCGCCGGAGAGGACAACGAATGCGCATCGCCGACACGGTCGCGGTGGTCACCGGGGCGGCCTCCGGGCTCGGCGAGGCGGTCAGTCGGCGCCTCATCGCGCGCGGGGCGACGGGGGTCCTCGGCCTCGACATCGATGATGCGCGCGGCGCGGCGCTCGAGGCCGAGCTCGGGGAGCGCTTCCGTTACGTCGGGACCGATATCTCGGACGAGGAGGCGGTCGAGGCCGCGGTCGCCGTCGGCGCGACGGCCTTCGGCACGCCGACCGTCGTCGTCGCGGCGGCCGGCATCACCGGCCCGGGCAAGCTCCTCGGCTCTCGCGGCCCCATCCCGATGTCGCGATTCGACGCGGTCATGCGCGTCAACGTGTACGGCACGCTCCACGTGTACCGCGCCGTGGCGGCCCGCATGGCCGCGGGCGAGCCGTTCGAGGACGGGGAGCGCGGCGTGCTCATCGCGGTCGCGTCGGGGGCGGCGTTCGAGGGACAGGTCGGCCAGGTCGCCTACAGCGCGTCGAAGGCCGCGCTCGTCGGCATGACCCTGCCGCTCGCGCGGGAACTCGCGGCGCACGGGATCCGCGTGCTGACGGTCGCGCCCGGCGCATTCGACACTCCGATCTACGAGACGGTGCCGCCCGAGGTGAAGGAGGAGCTCATCGACGTGTTCCTCTTCCCGAAGCGCCTCGGTCGGCCCGAGGAGTTCGCGGGGTTCATCGAGGAGCTCATCGTCAATCCGCTGCACAACGGCCGCACGTACCGATTCGACGGCGGGGCCTACCTGCCGGTCCAGGCCGGCGGGCGGTGACCGTGGCGACCCGCGAACTGCGCGAGGGCATCGCGACGACGTCGGACGGTGCCTACCGCCTGATCGCCTCCCGCGAGCGGGCGACCGGTGCGCTCGTCTTCCCCCCGACGACGCGGCCCGGTTGGGACGAGGTCGTGCTGCCCGCCGTCGGCGAGCTCTTCTCCCACAGCCGCGTCGAGATGGCGTCGCCGCACTTCCCCGCCGGGTACGCCGTCGGCGTCGTCGAGTTCGCGCTCGAGGACTCGCGCGTGCTCGTCTTCGGACAGCTGCGCGGCCCCGCCGGCCACGACTATCGGATCGGCGAGCGGGTCGAGACCGTCGAGACGGCGCTCTGGACCGAGTCGGGCGATTCCGGCGAGGTCGAGGTCCGTGGCTTCGCCTTCGCGCCGGAGGCCGGGCGATGAGGACCGACGCGGTCGTGCTCGGCATCGGCCAGAGCACCTTCGGCAAGCTCCGCGACGTCCCGGTCGAGGCCCTCGGCGCACAGGCTGTGCGGGCCGCCCTCGCGGACGCCGGCATCGAGCCGGAGGCGCTCCAGCTCGCCTACACCTCGCGGCTCTACTCGGACATGATCACGGGGCAGGTCATCCTCAGCGGCGTCGGCGTCACGGCGATCGAGATGGTCAACGTCGAGAACGCGTGCGCGGGCGGCTCGACCGCCGTCCACGAACTCGCGAAGAACATCTCGCTCGGCTACGCGGACGTCGGCATCGCCCTCGGCGTCGAGTCGATGACGACGAGCCCGATCGCCGGGAAGCTCATCCCGCCGTCCGCGGGCGACCTCGACGGTCAGCTCGGCATGATGATGCCGGTCTTCTTCGCGCTGCAGGCCCGGCGTCTCATGCACACCCGCGGTGCGACGGAGGAGGACTTCGCGCTCGTCTCGGTGAAGGCGCACGACTTCGGCGCGCTCAATCCGAACGCGCAGTACCGCAAGCGGCTCAGCGTTGAGGAGATCCTCGCCTCGCGCATGATCGCCGATCCGATCCGACTGCTCGAGTGCTGTCCGAACACGGACGGCGCAGCGGCGGTCATCCTCTGCTCGCCCGATTACGCCGCCCGACTCGCGCGCCCCGGACGTCGCGAGGTCAGGGTGACGGCGAGCGTGCTCCACTCCGGCGACTACGCGTACAAGCGCGACGACCTCACCTCGATGCGACTCGGCGTGCGCGCGGCCGCGGCGGTCTACGAGGACGCGGGCATCGACCCCGCCGATCTCGACCTCGTCGAGCTGCATGACGCCTTCGCCTCCGAGGAGCTCGTCCACTACGAGGACCTGCAGCTGTGCGCGCCGGGCGAGTCGATCTCGCTGCTGCGCTCCGGTGCGACGAGCCTCGGCGGCCGGATCCCCGTCAATCCGAGCGGCGGCCTGCTCTCGCTCGGCCATCCGCTCTCGGCGAGCGGCGTGCGCGTCGTCGCCGATGTCGCACGTCAACTGCGCGGCGAGGCGGGCGAGTCGCAGGTGCCCGGCGCGACGCTCGGCCTCGCCCAGATGATGGGCGGCTCGGCGAGCGGCCTGGAGACCGGCGCCGTCTCGATGCAGGTGCTGACGGCCTGAGTCGCGGCCGGCCTCAGGGCGCGAGCGCGCCGAGGATTGCGGCGAGCGCCTCGGGCGCCTGGCTATGCACGTTGTGCCCCGAGTCGACGTGCTCGACGCGCACCCACGGCGTGCGCGTCCGGAGGTCGTCGACCTGCTGGTCGGTGACGACGCCGCGGCTGCCCTGGACGACGACGGTCGGCACCTCGGGGTCGAAGGCCTCCCAGAGCGGACCCGAGTCCTGGCGGAACTTCGTCTCGTCGAAGGGGAGGTGCGTGAGGTGGTGGCGGAAGATGTAGCGCCCGTCCTCGCGCCGCCGGGTGTTGAAGCCGATGCCGATCGCGAGCGTCTCGCGGCTGCGGCCGAGCCCGTGCTCCGCCGCCCAGTCGACGGCCTCCTCGCGCGAGGCGAAGGACAGCCCCGGCTCGAAGAGCCCGCGGGGCGGTCGGCCGCCGCGGCTGATCGTCGTCGGGGCGATGTCGACGAGCACGAGCGCCGACGGCCGCGGCTCGATCCGGCGCAGCGCGAGGAGCGATGTCAGTCCGCCGAGGGAGTGCCCGACGAGGACGAATGGGCGGGTCGCCGGCACGACCTCGGCGAGCGCCGGCGCGATCGTCGAGGCGCGGTAGTCGGCGTCGTCGCGCCAGGCGGACCAGCCGTGCCCCGGCAGGTCGACGGCGCGGGCGGGCCGGTCGAGGAGCAGGAGCGTCGAGTCCCACGCGTGCGCGTTGAGCCCGCCCCCGTGCGCGAAGAGGAAGTCGAGCGGCTCGCCCTCGTCACGCCAG
>CAKUJB010000017.1 GCA_934661165.1 uncultured Microbacteriaceae bacterium
AGCTTGCCCTCCGCGGAGTTGAGGATCCGCCAGCGCTGCACCTCGCCCGGGCGCATCGTGATGACGGGGGTCGTCTGCCCATTCACCGTCCACCAGATGTGGTCGCGGGGGAAGAACGCCTCGTGCCTCGTCGCATACGGCACCGGCTTCTGGATCGCGTCGTCGGCGCCGGCCTCGAGCGCGTGGAGCACCATGATCTGCTCGGTCGCCGCCGCGATCTCGGGCACCTCGTCGATCGCGCCGCGGACGACGAGGGCGCCCGACATGCCGCCCTGCACCTGATATGCGACGGCGCCATGGCGGTGCGGGTGGTACCAGAAGAGGCCGCCGGGGTGATCCTCGGGGATCGTGATCTCGTACTGCTGCTCGGCACCGCCCGGCTCGATCGTGAGGAACGGGTTGTCGGAGCTGCCCTCGGGCGAGACGTGGAGGCCGTGGGTGTGGAGGTTCGTGTGCGTCCAGTCGTGGGGTCTCGTCATCGACACGTCCCCGGGCGAGTCCGTGTCCATCTGCCCGTGGTCGTGCCCGTCGCTGATCGCCTGCTGCGCCGCGTCGAGCGGCGGCATGTCGTTGCGCACCGTCACGCCGATCGTGTCGCCGGGGCGCAGCTCCCACGTCGCGCCGGGGATCTCGTCGTCGTAGGTGAACGTCGTGTACGGGCGTCCGACGCCGACGTCGAGGACGGAGCGCTTCGCGGTGACCCGACCGCCGAGGCGGCCGTCGATCGCGGCCCGCACCCGAGGATTGCGGAATGCCTGGCCCGGCGGGTTCGCGGTCGGAGCGCTCGCGCAGGAGGCGAGCACGGCCGGCACCGCGAATGCGGTGAGTGCACCGGCAGCGGCGATCGCCATCGCCTGTCGACGAGTCACTCCGGCCATCGCATCATCCCCCGGCTGACACCGTAGCGGTGCGGAGGAATGCGCTGCGGAGATCCGGTCGCATGTCGCCCCGTCCGCGCCGAGTCAGTCGCAGCGGCTCAGGTCGGTCTCGGCGAGGGGCTCGCCCTCGTCGATGAAGTACGTGACCCAGAGCACGACCGGCTCCGTGCCCTCGTTGACGCCCTCGTGCACGTAGTCCGCGCCCTCGACGATCGCGTCGCCGGCGCGGTACACGTGGACCCCGTCCGGGTAGATGGGTGCGTAGTGCGTGAGCTCGCCCGCGTGCACAACGCCGACGAGCTGGCCGTGGTGGCAGTGCTCCCCCGTGCCAGCGCCCGGCTGGATGGTGATCTCGCGGACGACGACCTGCACGCCGTCCGCGTCGTCGACGAGCACCTCGACCGCGCCGGGGTACTCCCCCGCGGCGAGGTCGCGCGCGCTGATCGGGGCCGCGGCGCACCCCGCGAGGAGCGCGACGGCGATCGTCGCCATGGCCACCCCCGCGATCCGCACACGCGAAGCGTAGCGCCCGCCGCGCATTCCTCGACAGTGGTGATCGCGCGCGTCAGCGGCGCGCGAGTCGCGCGATGTCCTCGAGGAACTCCTCGACGACCTCGGGGCTCACCGTCGCCCGAGTCTCGCGGAGCGCCGCAAGATAGTCCTCGGTCGTCGGGCCGCCGTCGGTGCCCGCCGTCCCGCGCTCGAGCGCCCGTTCGAGCGCGGCCTGTGCGGCCTTCCGCGCGGCGAACTCGATGTCGGCGGGGCTGAAGCCGTCGCTCGCCGCGACGAGCTGCGGCAGGTCGACCTCCGCCTGTCGCGGGAGGTTCGCCGACCAGATCGCCCCGCGCGCGTCCGCGTCGGGCAGGCCGATCGGGATGACGTAGTCGAAGCGGCCGTGGCGGAGGAAGGCGGGGTCGAGCGCGCGGATGAAGTTCGTCGCGCAGATGAGCAGCCGACCCGGCAGGTCGCGGAACTCGGGGATGAGCTTGAGCAGCTCGTTCGTCACCCCCTGCGTCGGGCTCGGCGGGTCGCCCTGGCGCCGGGAGGCGATCTCCTCGACCTCGTCGATGAACACGACCGCGTGCTCGAGCTGCGCGATGCGCCCGAAGGTCTCGCGGAGGCCCGCGGCGAGCCCCGCGGGATCGCTGCCGAGGCGGGAGGGGAAGACCTCGACGAAGGGCCACTCGAGGCGGGAGGCCACGGCCTTCGCGAATGTCGTCTTGCCCGTGCCGGGCGGACCGAAGAGCATGACGGCGCGCGGCGGGACGACGCCGTAGCGTGCCGCGAGCTCGGGGTTCGCCAGCGGCGTGACGAGGCGCCGCTCGAGCAGGTCCTTCTCGAGCGACATCCCGGCGACCGCGTCCCACAGCCCCGGCCCGAGCAGGCGCCCGCCGAGCTCGCGAAGGGTCTGCAGGTCGCGGGCCTGCACGGGGATGCGGCGCTCCACGTAGCGCAGCGCGCGGTGCACCTCGAAGCCCTGCGCGGCGAACGCGTCGAGGCCGCCCGCGTCCTCGGGGATGAGCGCGGAGAGCTTGCCGAGCCCGCGCACCGCGAGCCGGCGCTCGAGCGCGCCGAGCAGTCGCGTGCTGATGCCCTCGCCGCGGCGGTCCTCCGCGACGCCGAGGAAGACGACCCAGCCCTGCTCGTGCGCGGCCCGGCCGACGGCGACGCCGATGACGCGGGACGCGGTGCCGCTGCCCTCGACGGCGACGACCGCCTCGTCCTGCTGCAGGGAGGCGAGCACCTCGCTCAGCCCGTAGACGGGCTCGTACCCGCCGGCGAGGCTGTCCTGCCAGATGGCGAGGAATGCGTCGGTGTCGTCGTGATGGAAGTCGCGGATGCGCTCGCGCGCGGACGGGCGTGCCATGCGGTCGGCCTTTTCGGATCGTGGGAGACGAGCGAGGCTTGTGGCCGCGGGGTACAGGGGTCAGGCGATCGTACCTGGTTCGGGTCGACGAATGCGCGGGGTGAGTCGCACATTCGGCAGCGGCGGCGCTGGGATGCGCGCGCCCTCGTGGTACTCGATCTCCGGTCCGAATCGCTCGTCGCGCCGGGCGGGGTCCTCCCAGTCGTCGCGCGCCTGGAGGATCTCCTCGTGGCTGCGGCCGACGAAGTTCCACCACATGACGAGGTCCTCGCCGAGCGGCTCGCCGCCGATGAGCATGACGATCGCGCCCTCGGCGCCCGCCGTGATGTCGAGCTCCTCGCGGGCGGCGCCGAGGTAGAGCAGCGGGCCGCGGCCGAGCGCCTGCCCGTCGACCTGGATCGCCCCGCGCGCGGCGAGGACGGCGTGCTCGAAGTCGGGGCGCAGCGGCAGTCGCGCGGTCGCCCCGGGTGCGATGCGCACCTCGACGCCGACGATCGGCGAGTAGTGCGCGGCCGGCGAGACGGCGCCGGCGAACTCGCCGAAGAGCACGGTCGCCGACCAGCCCGCGCCGGCCGCGGTCGGCAGTTCGCTGTGCTGCTCGAAGTGCGGCGCCTGCCACCGCGCGGACTCGGGCAGCGCGATCCACAGCTGCAGGAGATGCGTGCGCAGCGCCTCGTCGCCCGGGGTGAACTCGGAGTGGGCGATGCCGCGACCGCTCGTCATGACGTTGAGCTGTCCCGGGAGGATCGTCGCGGCCGCGCCGGTCGTGTCGCGGTGGACGATCGCGCCCTCGACGAGCCAGGAGACCGTCTGCAGGCCGATGTGGGGATGCGGCAGGAGCCGCGAGAGGTGCTCGACCGGTCCGGCCTCGTCGAAGAAGCACCACGGGCCGACGGTCGGCAGGCTCCGCTCGGGGATCGTCCGGGTGACGATCATGCCTCGCGGGCCGCCGAGCGGCACGCGCCGCTCGGGGATGACTCGGGTCACCGGCCCAGGCAGCTCGAGGCACCGCAGCTCGAGCTCGCGCGGGTCGGCCTCCAGCGTGCTCATGGCTGTCACGCTACCCCGATCGCGCGAGATCGGTAGGCTCGCCGAGTGGGAGGGCGGATGACCGGGACGGCGCGGCTGACGACGATCGGCGTCTTCGTGCCGAGCGATCCGCAGGCGCAGCTGTCGGCGCTCATCCGCGAGGGCCTCGCCCTGCAGGCGAGCGGTGCCGACGTCGTGGACCTCGACACCCTCGACATCGGCCGACTCCGCGGACCGTTCGCCGACGCCGACGACGACACGCTCGCGCTCCTCGTCGCGGGACTCGTCTCCGTCGGCATCGCGGTGAGCGTCTCGACCGATCGACCCGACACCGCGGGGCTCGCGGCCGAGCACGGCGCCCGCTGGATCATCGACCCCTCGGGCGGGACGGCGGTCCGGCTCGACCCGCGCGTCGCCGAATCGGACTGCCGGCTCGTCATCGGCCCGTGGGGGCCGCCGCTGCCGAGGTCGAGCGTCGACCTGCCCGGCACCTACGCCGAGCGCGTGCTGCGGAATGCCGCGCGGCTGCTCGACGCCGGCTACGCCTCGGACCGCATCTGCGTCGACGCGGGGGCGGGCCTCGGGCTCGACGATCCGGAGCCGTGGCGCATCCTCAACGACCTCGAGCGGCTCGTCACCCTCGGCTACCCCGTCCTCGTGCCCGCGACCGAGGACCTCGTCGACGAGATGGTCGCGGAGGAATCCGCTGAGCAGCGCCGCGACGACGCCGCCATCGCGATCGCGGCGCTCGCCGATGGCGCGGGGGCCTGGGCGGTCAGGACGCACCGCGCGGGGGTCGTCGCGGACGTCATCCGGCGGATGCACGCCGATCCGGCCGACATCCGGGGCTGAGGCCGCCGGCACCCCATAGAATCGAGCAGGACTGACGGGGAGGTGACAACGTGGGCGACGTGCTCTCGTTCCGGGTCGCGCGCAAGGGCGGCTATGAGACGGCCGATGTCGACCGCGCGATCACCGACATCCGCTCCCAGCTCGACGGGCTCGAGCAGGAGCGCGAGCAGCAGTCGAAGACGGTCGAGCGGCTGCAACGCGAGCTCGACGAGGCCCGCGCCGCCGTGCAGCGGGCGCGCGCGAAGCCCTCGTTCGCCGACCTCGGCTCCGCGTTCGAGCAGACGCTGCGCCTCGCCGAGGAGCAGGCGGCGAAGATGATCCGCGAGGCCGCCGCCGAGTCGAAGGCGCTGCGCGACGGTGCGAAGGCGGAGGCCGAGGAGCTGCGCCGCTCGTCGACCGAGGCGGCGGAGGCGCGCCTCCAGGAGGCGGAGCAGAAGGCCGCGGAGGCGGCGAGTCGGGCCGAGCGCCACGCCGCCGAGGTGCAGAACCGCGCCGACGCCCTCCTCGTCGAGGCGAGGAATGCGGTCGACAGCGCCGAGTTCAAGGCCGGCTCGATCAAGGCGGACGCCGAGCGCCACGCCGCCGACGTCCGCGAGCAGATCCACCAGGAGACCGAGGACGCGAAGGCCGAGGTCGCCCTGCTGCGCAAGATCGCCGAGCGCGATGCGCTGCGCGTCAAGAGCGAGATGACGCAGCTCCAGGAGCAGGCCGAGCAGGACCGTCTCGCGCTCCACGAGGAGGCGACCCGCTACGTCGCGAGCCGCACGGTCGAGGCCGACCAGCTCCTCGTCGACGTCACCGAGCGGGCGAACACGCTCAACGCCGAGGCGGAGGAGCACCTCGCGAAGGCGAAGGCCGAGGCGACCCGCATCCTCGGCGCGACCCGCGATCACGCGAAGGCGCTGCTCGGCCGGGCGCGCGAGCGCGCCGAGCAGATCGGCCGGCGCACCGACGAGCACGCGTCCCGCATGCTCGCGGACGCGGAGCTGCGCGCCTACGCGCTCGAGGACCAGCGGCGCGCGGTCGACGAGTACACGCTCGAGCTGCGGGCGCTCGCCTCGGCCGACCGGCTGCTCGCGCTCGACGCCCCCGAGGAGCAGCTGCGGCTCATCGCCGAGCTCGACCAGGGCGAGCTCGGCAGCGAGACACTCGAGGCCGAGTGGTCGGACGCCGAGGACACCGAGTCGGACGACACCGTCGAGTCGCGTCCGGCCCTCGCCGTCGCCGAGGACGACGACACCACGACGACTCGCTGACGAAGGGCCGCCGCCCTAGGCGTTCTGGGGGAAGCCGAGGTTGATGCCGCCGTGGCTCGGGTCGAGCCAGCGGCTCGTCACGGCCTTCTCCCGGGTGAAGAAGCGGAAGCCCGCCTCCCCGTACGCCTTCGCGTCGCCGAAGAGCGAGTCCTTCCAGCCGCCGAACGAGTGGTAGGCGACGGGCACCGGGATCGGCACGTTGATGCCGATCATCCCCGCGGTGACCTCGTGCTGGAAGCGGCGGGCGGCGCCGCCGTCGTTCGTGAAGATCGCGGTGCCGTTGCCGTACTGACTCGCGTTGATGAGCGCGAGGCCCTCCTCGTAGCTCTCGACCCGGATGACCGAGAGGATCGGGCCGAAGATCTCGTCGAGGTACACCCGGCTCGTCGTGGGCACGCGGTCGATGAGGGTCGGGCCGAGCCAGAAGCCCTCCGCGGCGCCGTCCGGCTGCACGTCCCGGCCGTCGACGACGACCGTCGCGCCGTCGGATGCCGCGAGGTCGATGTAGCCGGCGACCTTGTCGCGGTGCTCGCGGGTCACGAGCGGGCCCATGTCGCAGCCGCGACGTCCGTCGCCGGTGCGCAGCCCGCGCATTCGTGACGTGATCCGCTCGATGACCGCGTCGCCGAGGCCGCTGCCGGGCGGGTCGACGAGCACGAGCGCGCTCACCGCCATGCAGCGCTCTCCCGCGGAGCCGAAGCCCGCGTTCACCGCACTGTCGGCGACGAGGTCGAGGTCGGCGTCGGGGAGCACGAGCATGTGGTTCTTCGCCCCGCCGAGGGCCTGGACGCGCTTGCCGGCGGCCGAGGCGGTCTCGTAGATGTACTTCGCGATCGGGGTCGAGCCGACGAAGGAGATCGACTGGACGTCGGCGTGGTGCAGCAGGCCGTCCACGGCGACCTTGTCGCCGTGGAGCACGTTGAACGCGCCGGCCGGCAGCCCGGCCTCGGCGAGCAGCCCCGCCATCCAGTTCGCCGAGCTCGGGTCCTTCTCCGAGGGCTTGAGCACGACGGTGTTGCCCGCCGCGAGCGCGATGGGGAAGAACCACAGGGGCACCATCGCCGGGAAGTTGAACGGCGAGATGATGCCGACCACGCCGAGCGGCTGCTTGAGCGAGTAGACGTCGACGCCGGTCGAGACGTTCTCCGAGTACTCCCCCTTCAGCAGGTGCGGGAAGCCGAGCGCGAACTCGAGGACCTCGAGGCCGCGGGCGATCTCGCCGGCCGCATCGGAGAGGACCTTGCCGTGCTCCGAGGTGAGGATCTGCGCGAGCTCGTCCTTGCGCGCGTTGAAGAGCTCGCGGAAGGCGAAGAGGACGGCGCTGCGCTTCGCGATCGACTGGGTCGACCACGTCGACAGCGCGGCCTTGGCGGAGGCGACCGCGGCGTCGACCTCCGCGGCATCGGCGAGGTGGACGCGCTTCGTCGCCGTGCCGAGCGCCGGATCGTAGACGGGCGCGGTCCGGCCGCTCGCGCCCTCGCGCGGCCCCCCGTCGATCCAATGCGGGACAGCAGGAAGTTCGGCGCCGGTGTCGACGTTGCTCATGTGGGCCAGATTACTCCCGCGCGCGATTCTGACCAGGGGTCGTTCGATGGAAGAATGGGAGCGTTCCGGCCCCCGCCACGTCCTGGCCGGACGCGGCCACCGCATTCGGGAGCAATGAGGGAACAATGCAGCACGATCAGACCGACTGGCACGACAAGCTGGCGCTCGCGGAAGAGGCGATCCCGCTCATCGGGCGGCTCACCCGCGACCGCGGCGTCATCCCCCACGTGTACGGGCGCAAGATGGCGAACCGCTCCGCGACGCAGCTACTGCGCGCGCTGCGCGCGGGTCAGCAGCTCCAGGGCGTCACCGTCGATCCCGCGCAGGCGCTGCGCGTCCTGCGGCTCGTCGACGAGCTCGGGCTCGAGGGGCTCTCGATCGACCTCGGCGACCTGCTCGGCAGGCTCCAGGGCGAGGAGGTCACCGACGAGGAGCTCCGCGGGCTGCTGCGCGCGCTGCCGACTTGGGGCCGCCGCGAGCCCACCGACGTCGTCCTCTACGGCTTCGGCCGCATCGGCCGCCTCGTCGCCCGCATCCTCATCGGCCACGTCGGCCGGAGCACGGGTCTGCGGCTGCGCGCGATCGTCGTGCGGCAGAGCGCGGCGAACGACCTCGAGAAGCGCGCGAACCTCCTCCGGCTCGACTCCGTCCACGGCGCCTTCGACGGCACGATCGACATCGACCGCGAGGCGAACACGATCACGGCGAACGGCACCGTCATCCAGGTCATCTCCTCCGACGACCCCGCGACCGTCGACTACACCGCGTACGGCATCCACGACGCCATCGTCATCGACAACACGGGCCGCTGGCGCGACGAGGCGGGCCTCAGCCAGCACCTGAAGTCGAAGGGCGTCGCGCGGGTGCTGCTGACGGCCCCCGGCAAGGGCGCGCTGCCGAACGTCGTGTACGGGATCAACAACGCGGCGATCACGCCGGAGGCGCCGATCATCACGGCGGCGAGCTGCACGACGAACGCGATCACGCCGGTCCTCAAGGTCCTCGACGACGCCTACGGCATCGAGCACGGCCACGTCGAGACGGTGCACGCGTACACGAACGACCAGAACCTCATCGACAACTTCCACAAGGGCGACCGCCGCGGGCGCTCCGCCGCGCTCAACATGGTCATCACCGAGACCGGTGCCGCGACTGCGGTCGCGAAGGCGCTGCCGGGCCTCGCCGGCAAGCTCACCGGCAACGCGATCCGAGTGCCCACCCCGAACGTGTCGATGGCGATCCTCAACCTCCGCCTCGGCAGCGAGATCGACCGCGACGGCGTCAACGACCTGCTGCGGGAGACCTCGCTCCACGGCGAGCTGCGGACGCAGATCGGCTTCGTCGAGTCGCCCGAGGTCGTCTCGAGCGACTTCGTCGGCAACAACCGCGCGGGCATCGTCGACGGCCTCGCGACGATCGCGAACGATCGGAGCCTCGTGCTCTACGTCTGGTACGACAACGAGTACGGCTACTCGACGCAGGTCGTCCGGGTCGCCGAGGAGATGGCCGAGCAGATCCGCGCGGCGAAGGCCTGACTCAGGCCGTCGCGGGCTCGACCTCGTCGGACGAGACGTCGGGCCCCATCGCATCCGGCTCCGCCGCGCCGGCGCGCAGGATCGCGAGGAACCACCACGCGAGCAGGGCGACGAGCGCGATGAGCACGATGCCCGGCCAGCGCAGCGGCAGGAACCACACGAGCAGCAGCGGCACGACGATGATCACGGCGTGCACGAGCGCGCGCTGCCCGACGAGGAACCGCACCCAGCCGGCCCCGCGCCAGGCCGGGACGCCGATGAGCGCGGCGAGCCGCGCATTCATGCCGGCGAATGCGGTGCGCAGCCGCGCACTGCCGAGCAGCAGGGCGAGCGCCGCGGTGAGCACGCCGATCAGCAGCAGGTCCCCCGCGCTCTCGCGCATCCCGCGGAGCACGTGGTCGACGATCGTCGCGACGGCCGCGCCCGGGAGGCCGGCCCGCACCCCCTCCGAGACGGCGAGCGTCGAGCCGACCAGGGCCGCGATGAGGAACGCTCCCGCACCGACCGCGACGCCGATCGCCGCTCCCGCGATCGCGATGCGGCGCCGACGCGCGAGGAGGATGCCGGCGACGAACAGCACGAGGGCGAGGATCGGCACCCAGGTGCCGACCGCGGTCGTGATCGCGTGGACCGTGCCGATGAGCGCGAGCGCGTCGCTCTGCGCCACGACGAACGAGGCGTCGATCGACGGGATCAGCGAGGTGAGCGGGAAGCCGTTGTCGGCGAGGTGCTCGCTGATGCGCTCGACGATGGGCCCGAGCTGCACGATGATCTGACCCGAGCGGTCGATGACGATCGCACTGTCGGGCGACGGCCCGGCGACGGTCGCGACGAGTGCCCGGTGGCTCGTCTGCAGGGCGATCGTCCACACCTGCGCGAAGAGCTCCGAGGTGACGAACTGCTCGACGCCGGAGCGCAGCAGCGAGTGGAGGCCCTGCACGGCGGGCTCGCGGAGCAGGCCGAGCGCGGCCTCCGCCGAGCGGGGCAGGCCGAGCTCGCCGATCCCGTCGAAGAGCGCGTCGGTCGTCGCGCCGAGATCGAGCTGCTCCTCGATCGCGGCGACCGCGGCGTCGGTCACCGCCTGCTGGATCGCGGGATCCGAGGCGAGCGGCGCGAACGTCGCGACGAAGGTCGCTTCGTCGACGAGCTCGGCCCTCGCCCAGCCCGCGACGATCGAGACCGGCACGAGGATGGCGGCGACGACGATGAGCAGCGCCGAGGACACCGACCGCCACGAGACCCGCCGTCGCGGCCGAGGCGCCGGGGTGGCGGCCTGCAGGCGCGCATTCTCCGCCTCGAGCTCGGCGACCCGCTCGGCGAGGGCCTCCCGGTCCGGATCGACGGCGGGGGCTGGGGCGGGCTTGGCCACTGGGGTCTCCTTCGACGCGGCGCGGGGTGCCTCCGAACGCTAGCGCACCGGGACCGCGCGCAATAGCCGCGAGCGCGGCGGTGCGGGCGAAGGCTCGGGAACCGCCCACGACTAGAGTGATTGGGGGTGAGTATCGTGACGCGACGGGCTTCGGGTGACCGGACCGGCGAACGGCGCACCGGGACCACCCGCCGCGGCCCCTCCTGGCGACTGGCCTGGCTGCTGCCCGCTGCGGTCGCCCTCCTCGCGGGCCTCGATGCCGGCGTCCTCCTCCTCGGGCTGCCCGCGCCGATCGACGCGACCAGGCTGCCCGAGGTGCACGGCATGCTCCTCGTGCTCGGCTTCGTCGGCACGCTCATCTCGCTCGAGCGCGCGACGGCGCTCGACCGCTGGGTCGGCTACCTCGCGCCCGCGCTGCTCGGACTGGGGGGCCTGCTGCTCGTCGCGACGCCGGTGCCGCTCATCGTCGCGAAGGCCGTGCTCGTCGCCGGCACCGCGGCGCTCGCGCTCGTCTACGTGCCGCTGTGGCGGCGGCAGTACGACGCCGCGCAGCTCACCCAGCTCCTCGGCGCGGCGCTCGCCTGCGTCGGCGCGATCATCTGGCTCGGCCAGGACACCATGACGCACGTCGTGCCCTGGCTCGTCGGATTCCTCGTGCTCACGATCGCCGCCGAGCGCGTCGAGCTCGCCCGCATCACGATGGGGCCGGGCGCCGGCTCGCGGCTGCTCGCGCACGCCTGGGCGCTCAGCGCCGCGCTGCTCATCGGCTTGGCCCTCCCCGACGCCGGCGCGATCCTCCTCGGACTCACGCTGCTCTCCCTCGGCGGCTGGCTCGTCGTCCACGACGTCGCCAGGCGCACGATCCGCGCCACCGGGGTGAGTCGCTACATGGCCGCGTGCATCCTCGCCGGCTACGTCTGGCTCGGGGTCGCGGGCGCGGCGCTCCTCTTCGGCGAGCCGGTGAGTCGCGGGACCTACGACGCTGTCGTGCACGCGATCTTCCTCGGCTACACGTTCTCGATGATCATGGCGCACGCCACGACGATCCTCCCCGCGGTGCTGCGGGTCGCGCTGCCCTACCGGCCCGCGTTCTGGGCGCCGATCGCACTGCTCCAGGTCGCGCTCGTCATCCGACTCTGGCTCGGCGACGGCCTCCAGCAGCAGTGGGCCTGGCAGGTCGGCGGCGTGCTCGGCGTCGCCGCGCTCATCCTCTTCGCGCTCACCGCCCTGACGAGCGCCCTGCTCGGCCCGCCGAGGGCGCCGCGACCCGACGGAGACCAGCCATGATGCTCCCCATCCGCCCGATCGAGGACCAGAAGGCACCGGGCCGCGGCTTCTGGCCGATGCGGGACCTGCCGACCGTGCTGTGGATCGTCCTCGCGATCGTCGCGACGGTCGTGCACCGCGACCTGCCGATGCCGCGCTGGCTCATGATCCACCTGCTGCTGCTCGGCGCGGTCACCCACGCGATCCTCGTGTGGAGCCAGCACTTCTCCTACGCCCTGCTGCGCAGCGCCGCGACCGTCGCGGACCGGCGGATGCAGAACGCGCGACTCATCCTCGCGAACGCGGGGGCGGCACTCGTCTTCGTCGGCGTGCCGACGGAGATCTGGGCCGTGACGCTCCTCGGCGCCGCCTCGCTCATCGTCGCGGTCGGCTGGCACGGCGTCAGCCTCATCCGCCGGGCCAGGGCGAAGCTGCCCGGGCGTTTCGGGAGGAGCGTCCGGTATTACATCGCCGCCGCGGGACTGCTGACGATCGGGGCCGCGCTCGGCGCATTCCTCGCGAGCGGCGACGCCGCGCCGCACCTCGTCCTCGCGCACGCGCTCATCAACGTGCTCGGCTGGATCGGCCTCACCGTCGCGGGCACGGTCGTGACCCTGTGGCCGACGATCCTGCGCACGCGGGCCGACGACTTCGCCGCGACCGGGGCAGTTCGGGCGCTGCCGTGGCTCGCCGCGGGCGTCGTCGTCGCGGCCGCCGGCGCGGCGCTCGCGCTGCTGCCCGTCCTCGCGCTCGGCCTCGGCGGCTACCTCGCCGGGCTGCTCGTCATCGGCGTGTCGCTCTGGCGGGCGGCGCGGCAGGCGCCGCCGCGGACCTTCGCCGCGCTGTCGGTCGGCACGGCGCTGCTGTGGTGGGCGGGGTGCGTCGCGACGCTCATCGTCGGCGCACTCGTCGCATTCGTCGACGGCTCCGGGTTCGCGGCCGTCGTCGCGCTCGTCGACGAGCTCGTGCCGTTCCTCGCCGCCGGCTTCGCCGCGCAGGTGCTCATCGGAGCGCTGAGCTACCTCACGCCCGTCGTGCTCGGCGGCGGCCCGACGCCGGTGCGGGTCGGCACGACCGCCTTCGACCAGCTCGGGCCGCTGCGCGTCGCGATCGCGAACGTCGCACTCGTCGTGTGCGCGCTGCCCGTGTCGAGCCTCATCCGCGTCGCCGCCTCGATCCTGTACGTCATCGCGATGGCGTCGTTCCTGCCGATCATGTTCGTCGCGATGCGCGCGCAGCGGCGGGCGAAGGCGCAGGGCGTCGTGCTCGAGGAGCGCCGCCACGGCCCCATCGCGCCGGAGGGCGAGCAGCCGCGCGGCCGTCGCGCGGGCCAAGCGGTCGCGGGTCTCATCGCCGTCATGCTCACGGTCGGGGCGTGCGCCGCCATCGACCCGGTGCCGCTCGGCTGGGGCGGCGGCGCGGTCGTCGACGAGGACGCACCGGTCATGACCGTCCAGGTCGAGGCGATCGACATGCACTACACGCCTGACGTCATCGAGGTGCCGGTCGGCACGCGTCTCGTCATCGAGCTCACGAACGCGGACCCGACGCAGGTCCACGACCTCGTCTTCGCGAACGGCGTCAAGGGCGAGCGGCTGTGGCCCGGCGAGTCGGAGACGATCGACGTCGGCGTCATCACGGGCGATCTCGAGGGCTGGTGCTCGGTCGTCGGCCACCGGCAGATGGGCATGGAGCTCACGATCGTCGCGACGGGCGGGGACGCCTCGGGCGAGTCCGAGTCAGCGTCGGACGCCGATGCCGGGACGAATGCGGCGAGCGGCCACGCGGCCCACGGCACCACGGCGTCGGCCTCGTCGGGCATCGATCTCATGGCCGAGCCCGGCATGGACTTCGTGCCGTATGACGCCGTCCTCGAACCGCTACCGCCCGCATCGGGCCCGCAGACGCACCGGCTCACGCTCACCGCGAGCAACACGGTGCTCGAGGTCGCGCCTGGGGTGACGCAGACGCTCTGGACCTATGGCGACACCGCACCGGGGCCGGTCCTGCACGGGCGCGTCGGCGACGTCTTCGAGATCACGCTCGTCAACGACGGCTCGATCGGACACTCGATCGACTTCCATGCGAGCGCACTGGCCCCCGACGGCCCGATGCGCACGATCGCCCCCGGCGAGCAGCTCACCTACACGTTCACCGCCGAGCGGGCCGGCATCTGGATGTATCACTGCTCGACGATGCCCATGACCGCGCACATCGCGAACGGCATGTACGGCGCCGTCGTCATCGAACCCGACGACCTGCCGACCGTCGACCGCAGCTACGTCCTCGTGCAGGGCGAGTACTACCTGGGCGACCACGACGCCGGCGAGGTCGACGTCGACAAGATCGCCGACCGCCGTCCCGACCTCGTCACCTTCAACGGTCACGCGAGTCAGTACGTGCACGAGCCGCTCACGGCCGCGGTCGGCGAGCGCGTGCGCTTCTGGGTCCTCGACGCGGGGATCGAGCGGCCGACGAGCTTCCACATCGTCGGCGGCCAGTTCGACACGGTGTGGTCCGAGGGTCGCTACCTCATCGACCGCGCGGTGACGACGGGCTCGCAGGCGCTCGGACTCATGCCGGCACAGGGAGGCTTTGTCGAGCTGGCCTTCCCCGAGGCCGGGCACTACCCGTTCGTGTCGCACTTCATGCGCGACGCGGAGCTCGGCGCGACGGGATTCGTCGACGTCAGCGCGGGGTAGGCGGCGGCCCCGACGTCGCTTCCGGGTGCCCGTCGATTCCGTACCGGCCCGTGATCGGGTCGATGAAGACGTCGGTTTCCGGTGGCGGCCGCAGCGTGAACCGGAGGAACGCGGTGAGCAGACCCACGAGGAAGCACACCGCCGCGATGATCGTCCCGACGCCGGCGTCGAGCCGAAGGAACAGGTCGACGAAGACCGCCTGCGCGATCGCGATGACGACGCCGAAGACGGTGATGTCGATCCACACCCGGTTGCGTTTGACGACGTGCTTGTACAGGAAGATGAGCCCGACCATCGCGACCGGGATCGCGTACATCGCGATGGTCGCCGCGGGGACGAAGGCCGGGTATCGGTGGCCGCCTGCGACGAACAGCACGGTTTGCAGGAGCAGCGTCGGCCACACCGCGATCTTGATGTGCTCCCAATAGCTCTCGTTGACCGCCCCGAACACGGCGGCGAGTCGGCTGTGACGAGCCCAGTCGTAGAGGAAGTGCAGCAGCGAGCCGACGCCGATTAGCGGCAGAATCATCCACCAGCTCACTGCGACGATCGCGCCCTGGGTCATGCGACCATGCAATCATGCACAACCATGCCGCGCACGAGCACTCGGTGCGACGGGGAGCTTCAGGGTGACGAACGCCCGGTAGCGTCGGGGCCGAAGTCCGCACCGCCGCCCAGGCGCCCCCGGATCGCGTGGGCGATGTCCCCGAGCGCCTCGAGCTGCGCCGGCGTCAGGGCGTCGATGACGAGGCGCCTGGCGGTGTCGACGTGCTCGGGCATGGCGCGGATGAGGACGCGGCGGCCGGCGGGGGTGAGCCGCGCATTCCTCGCCCGTCCGTCGGTCGCGGATCGCTTCCGCGCGACGAGGTCGCGTCGCTCGAGCCGGGTGAGCACGTGGGACAGGCGCGGCAGCGTCGAGTTCGTGCCAGCAGCGAGCTCGGACAGTTGGAGCTGGCCGTCGGGGGCGACGCGAAGCACGGAGAGCACGATGAACTCGAAGTGCGTGAGCCCCGCATCGCGCTGCAGCTGCGCGTCGAGCGCGGCCGGGAGCAACTCGGCGACGGCGATGAGCCCGGTCCAGGCGCGGGACTCCGTGGAATTCATTCGCGGGACCTGGAATACCATGCCGCCATCGTAGGTTAGTTGACGCGACAAGCAATCGAATCCGGTCCACGAGACCGCGAAACCCCTAGGAGCAGCAGACATGACCAAGGTCACCGTCATCGGAGCAGGCAACATCGGCGGCGCGGTCGCCTCCCTCGCGAGCAAGGCCGGCGCGAGCGTCCAGGTCCTCGCCCGCAACCCCGAGCAGTCCGCGACGATCGCCGCCCCGCTCGGCGCCGTCGCCGGCCGCATCGGCGACCCGATCACGGGCGACATCGTCGTCCTCGCCCTCCCCTACGGCGCCGTCGCCGAGGTCCTCGGCGGCTACGAGGGCGCGCTCGGCGGCAAGGTGCTCGTCGACGTGACGAACCCCGTCGACTTCCAGACCTTCGACGACCTCGTCGTCCCGGCCGACTCCTCCGCAGCCCGCGTCATCCAGGACGCCGTCCCGGGCGCCCGCGTCGTGAAGGCGTTCAACACGAACTTCGGCGCGACGATCGCGACCGGCGAGGTCGGCCCGCTCACGACGACCGTCCTCGCCGCGGGCGACGACGCCGACGCGAAGCAGGCCGTCATCGATCTCGCGACCGCCGCGGGCCTGCGCGCCATCGACGCCGGCGCGCTTAAGCGGGCGCGCGAGCTCGAGGCCCTCGCCTTCCTGCAGATCACCCTCGCCGCCGGCGAGAAGACCCCGTGGACGGGCGGCTTCGGCCTCATCGGCTGAATCGGCTCGCCGCAGCACCGCACGACGGCCCGTGACCCGCGCATCGCCGCAGGTCACGGGCCGTCGACGCGTGCGGGCGCTCCTCGGTCATGAGGTCGATGTCACCGCCGCGCGGGACCGCGGCCGCTAGGGTGGGGGTCGAGCCCCGGGAGGACGACGTGAGCGAGCACCACGGACACCATGGCCATGCCGACCACGCAGGTCACGGTGCGCACGAGCACGCCGGGCACGAGGGGCACGAGGGGCACCAGCACGCCGGGCACGCCGGGCACTCGGACCACCAGGCGCACGCCGATCATCACGATCATTCGGCGCACGCGCACTCGAGTGGCGGCCACACGGACCATGACCACGGCGCACACGACCACAGCGCCCACGTCGGACAGTACCGACGGCTGTTCTGGATCAACCTGCTCCTCGGCATCCCGGTCGTCGCCTGCTCCCCCATGTTCGCCATGCTGCTCGGCTATGAGCTGCCGGGCTGGACGATCTGGATCGCCGCGATCCTCGGCACCGTGATGTACGTCTGGGGCGGGCGGCCCTTCCTGACCGGCGCTGTCGACGAGCTCCGCGCGCGGCGACCCGGGATGATGCTGCTCATCGGGCTCGCGATCACCGTCGCATTCCTCGCGTCCTGGGGCGCGACGCTCGGGCTGCTCGGACACGAGCTCGAGTTCTGGTGGGAGCTGGCGCTCCTCATCGTCATCATGCTGCTCGGCCACTGGATCGAGATGCGCTCGCTCGCGGCGACGACCTCAGCGCTCGGCTCGCTCGCGGCGCTGCTGCCGGATCTCGCCGACCGCGTCGAGGGCGATGCCATCGTCCAAGTCGCACCGAGTGCGCTCCGCGTCGGCGACCTCGTCATCGTGCGGCCAGGTGGTCGCGTCCCGGCCGACGGCCGGATCATCGCGGGCCAGGCCGACATGGACGAGTCGATGCTCACCGGCGAGTCACGGCCCGTCGCGCGCGGCATCGGCGACTCGGTGACCGCCGGCACGGTCGCGACCGACTCGGGACTCCGCGTCGAGATCACCGCGACGGGCGACGACACCGCGCTCGCGGGCATCCAGCGCCTGGTCGCCGAGGCGCAGCACTCGTCATCCCGCGCGCAGCGCATCGCGGATCGGGCCGCGGGCTGGCTGTTCTGGTTCGCGCTCGGCGCCGCGGCGATCACGGCGATCGTGTGGGGGCTGCTCGGTGACCCCGATGCGGCGGTCGTGCGAACGGTCTCGGTGCTCGTCATCGCCTGTCCGCACGCGCTCGGTCTCGCGATCCCCCTCGTCGTCTCGATCGCGACAGAGCGCGCCGCGCGCAGCGGTGTCCTCGTCAAGGATCGGCTCGCGCTCGAGGGCATGCGCACGGTCGACGTGGTCCTCTTCGACAAGACCGGGACGCTCACGGTCGGTGAGCCGGTCGTGACGGAGGTCGCGACGAATGCTCGGGTCGAGGAGGCCGTCGTCCTCGCCCTGGCCGCCGCGGCCGAGTCCGACAGCGAGCACCCGCTCGCGCGGGGCATCGTGCGCGCCGCCGTCGAGCGCGGGCTCGACCTCCCTCGTGCAAGCGAGTTCTCGTCGTCGCCCGCGGTCGGCGTCGCCGCCCTCGTCGATGGCGCCCGCATCCGGGTCGGCGGCCCCTACCTGCTCGAGGAGATCGGCGCCGCCGAGCTCGGCGTGGCGGAGTCCTGGCGCCACGAGGGCGCGATCATCCTCCACGTCGTGCGCGACAGCGAGGTGATCGGCGCCCTCAAGCTCGCCGACGAGATCCGTCCGGAGTCCCGCGATGCGGTCGCGGCGCTGCATCGCCTCGGGGTCGAGGTCGCGATGATCACCGGTGACGCGGCGGCGGTCGCGAATGCGGTCGGCGCGGAGCTCGGCATCGATCGCGTCTTCGCGGGCGTGCGCCCCGAGGACAAGGCCGGGATGGTCGCCTCGCTGCAGCAGCAGGGCAAGCGGGTCGCGATGGTCGGCGACGGGGTCAACGACGCGCCCGCGCTCGCCCAAGCCGATGTCGGGATCGCGATCGGCGCCGGCACCGACGTCGCGATCGCGTCGGCCGGTGTCGTGCTCGCGAGCTCGGATCCGCGCAGTGTCCTCAGCGTCATCGAGCTGTCCCGTGCCGCGTACCGGAAGATGCAGCAGAACCTCTGGTGGGCCGCGGGCTACAACCTCCTCGCGGTCCCCCTCGCCGCGGGCGTCCTCGCCCCCATCGGCTTCGTACTGCCGATGTCCGTCGGGGCGATCCTCATGTCGCTGTCGACGATCGTCGTCGCGCTGAACGCGCAGCTGCTGCGTCGCCTGGATCTCTCGCCGGGTGCGGTGGTGCGGCGCGCGCATTCCTCCTGATGCGCGTCCGTACTTATCCACATTCCAGCGCCCTTCGCACTGCAGAGCGCTGGTGACGTCATAGTGTCGTTGGCATCTCACACCAGATCGGCGCAGACTTGAGGAGTGGATCTCACCGTGGGGATTGACACCATTGCCACTCTGATCGCGATGGCCGTCGGCATCGTGAGCCTCGGTGCCGTCGTGCTCGCGTCAAATCAGCGCACACGCACGGAGCTCAGGGGCGAAATCGCCGAACTCCGCGCTGAGCTCAAGGGCGACATCGCCGAGCTCCGCGCTGAGCTCAAGGGCGACATCGCACGGCTCGACGAGCGCGTGTACGCCCTCGCTGCGGGTCTTGCGCCGCGACTCGCGTCGTCGACGACCGACCGCCCGGACAACACCTAAGCGCATTCCCGCAGGCGGATGTGGCCGGTCGGCGCGACCCGATGTACAGTCCACGGTCATCGTGGCGCAGCTTGCACAGCTGCCGCGACGTGGAGATCGTCCGTCGAATGCAGCGCTGCGGCATCGTGCCGGTCGCCGCGCTAGTCGTCGGTGCGGCGGCCGACCTCGCATAGCGGCCCGATCACCATCGCCGGGGCCGCCGACGTCCTCGCCCGCGGGATCCTGCCGTTTCTTTGAGCGCCTCACCGAGCCGCCGCCTGCGCCCCGATAGGCTGCGAGCACGGACAGCCGGAGGGCGGGATGGTCAAGCAGATCAACGTCGTGGGCGCGGTGATCATCCGCGATGGGTTGGTGCTGTGCGCCCAGCGGGGGCTGCAGACCACCCTCGGCGGAATGTGGGAATTCCCAGGCGGCAAGATTGAGCCCGACGAGACGCCTCGTGAGGCCCTGGAGCGCGAGATCCGGGAGGAGCTTGCACTCGACGTCGAGGTCGGCGATCAGGTCGCGGTGACGACGCACTCGTATTCATTCGGGGACGTCACGCTGACGACGTTCTACTGCACGCTGCTGTCCGGCGAGGTGGTGCTCAGCGAGCACGAGGCGATCGTTTGGCTGGCGCCCCACGAACTCGACACCCTGGAGTGGGCGCCCGCCGATGTCCCCGCGGTCCATTCCATCGCCCAGAGATTCGCCTCGGCGTGAGCGAGCGGGGACTCGAGACCTACGGCCCGCTTGGCCGCGACGTCGGCTTCGGGTACCTCGACCAGCGGCTCGATGCGCCCCGCCGCCACCACCCACAGCTCGTCCTCAACGATGAACGAGGCACGGTGCTGCAGGCGATTCGGCGCGAGCTCCGCACCGCTTCAGCGTTCTCGTTCTCGGTCGCTTTCGTCTCGGCATCTGGGATAGCACTGCTCAAACAGTCACTTATCGACTTCGCAGGCGTCGGCGAGATCATCACTTCCGACTACTTGGGGTTCAACTCCCCCACCGCCTTCGCTGAACTCCTAGCGCTCGAGGACATTGGGATCCGCGCTCGCCTGCATCGCAGCGGCGCATTCCATCCGAAAGGCTATGTCTTCCGCCGGGAGGGCCACATCACCGCCATCCTCGGAAGCTCCAACCTGACAGAAGCCGCGCTGCTGAAGAACCATGAGTGGAATCTCAAGGTCAGCGCGGCGTCGGACAGCGACCTCGCTGCGCAGTTCAGCAATCTCGTCGACGCCGAGCAACTGAACTCTGACCCGCTCAGCCCCGACTGGGTCAAGAGCTACGCAGTCGAATGGTCCGCGCCCGCGCGGCGCGCAGCCTCCTCCGACAGCACTGCCGTGCAAGGACCAACGCGCGACCCGTTACCTTCGATCGCGGTCGCCACCGAGCCGCTTGCGCCAGCAACGACGATTGAGCCCAACGCGATGCAGGTGGCAGCTCTTGGTTCGATCCAGGCCATGCGCGATTCTGGTGAGCGAAAGGCGCTCGTCATCTCCGCAACCGGCACGGGGAAGACCATGCTCGCCGCGCTGGACGTGCGCGCCGCGAAGCCACATCGAATGCTCTTCATTGCACATCGTGAGCAAATCCTCGATCGAGCCATCGAAGAGTTCAGTCGCGTACTCGGCGCACCGAGATCCACGTTCGGCAAGCTGAGCGGTGGCACGAAGCACCCTGACCGGCAGTTCCTATTCTCGACGGTGCAAACGTTGTCCCGCCCGGACACGCTGGCGTCGTTTGACCCATACGAGTTCGACTACATCCTGGTCGACGAGGTCCACCGCGCGGCAGCGAGCACCTATCAACGCGTCCTAGAGCATTTCCGGCCAGGCTTTCTGCTGGGGCTCACGGCGACCCCCGAACGAACTGACGGCTCAAGCGTGTTTGAGCTCTTCGATTTCAACGTGCCATACGAGATTCGACTTGGCGACGCACTGCGCGAAGGCATGCTCTCGCCATTCCACTACTACGGCGTTGCGGACTTCGTCTGGGACGACGGGACGACCACGACTGAGGCCACGCCGCTGTTCCGACTCGTGTCCGAGGATCGCGTTCAACATCTCCTCGCGACCCTGCATCGATATGGCCAGGCCGGGGTCCCACCCCGCGGGCTGATCTTCTGTAGCCGCAAGGAGGAGGCCCGTCAGCTTGCCGCGGAGCTGAACGGGCAGCGGCTTCGCGGCCAGCAGCTCCGCACCCTGGCGCTGACCGGGGACGACAGCGTCCCAGCGCGCGAGGCCGGGGTGCGCGCGCTCGAGCGTGGTGAGCTCGACTACCTCATCACCGTCGACGTGTTCAACGAAGGGGTGGACATCCCGACGGTGAACCAGATCGTCATGCTCCGGCAAACACAGTCCGCGATCGTGTTCGTGCAGCAGCTCGGGCGAGGCCTTCGCAAGGCGGCTGGGAAGGAATATTTGGTCGTCATTGACTTCATCGGCAACTACGCGAACAACTATCTGATCCCCGTCGCGCTGTTTGGCGACGACTCACTGAATCGTGAGTCGCTCCGTGAGAAGCTCATCGCTGCCGAGGAGCGTGGATCGATTGCCGGGCTTTCCAGCGTGTCATTTGACGCGATCGCGCAAGCGCGCGTGCTGAGGTCGGTGCAAACAGCGAAGCTCGATAGTCTGCACAACCTCAAGGCTGCGATCGAGACCGTGCGCAATCGGCTGGGTCGCTTGCCTCGCCTGCACGACTTCGTTCGCTTTGAGTCAGTGGACCCCGTCGTGCTTGCGACCAAGCTTGGCAGCTATCCGGCGCTCACCGCGAAGCTCTTCCAAGGCGAGAGTCATGGTCTCACCGAGCGCGAGCTCAGCTACCTCCAGATGTTGTCGTCCGAGATGCTCGACGCGAAACGGCTGCACGAATCGGTCCTGCTGAAGTGCCTCCTCGTGCGTCGCGAGCTCACAATCGACGAGGTGAGCGCATTGTTCTCAGCGGCTGGCATCGCTGCGACTGCCGCGCATGTCGAAAGTGCGATCAGCACCCTCTCGCTCGAATGGCACAACGACATCGAGCGCAAACGATACGCCGGTGCCGCGCCCTTGGAGCGAGTCGCGGGTGGGGTGCGGCTGCGCCCCGAGTTCGCAGCCGCGTATTTCGAATCACCAGCATTCCGGGATCACGTGGACGACCTCCTCCTGACGACCCAACATCTCGTCGTCGAGCGTTTTGAACTCCGCACTCCGTTTACATCCGGCCGTCAATACAGCCGCAAGGACGCGAGCCGCATCCTGAACTGGTCAAGCAACATGTACTCGACCATCTATGGGTATCGCGTGGACACCGAGACCGGCACCTGTCCGATCTTCTTGCGACTCCACAAGCCCGAGGAAGTCTCGGCGAGCACCGCATACGAGGACACGCTCCTCGATCCGAGCACACTGCTCTGGTACACCCGGAGTCGGCGCACCCTCCAGAGCGCCGAAGTGAAGGCCATCGTCGAGAACTCGGTTGATCTGCACGTCTTCGTCCAGAAAGACGATGCCGA
>CAKUJB010000018.1 GCA_934661165.1 uncultured Microbacteriaceae bacterium
CTGTACAACGAGTCGTACTGGCAGTATCTCAACCAGATGTTCGCCGAGCTCTTCCGCGCGACCCCCTCGACCCGGACGGCCTTCCTGCTTGCCGACGACTACTACGGTTTCGACCCGGCGACCGGCTGGTCGGACAACATGATGGACGCGTTCACCGCGATCAACTGCCTCGACTACGCGGTCGAGCGCGACCTCGACGTCATCGCCGCGCAGGACGAGGCCATCCGCCAGGCCGCGCCCACGCTGAGCGACTGGTGGCCCGTCCAGGTCGACCCGGTGTGCGGCCAGTGGCCGTACAAGTTCGACGGCCCCGAGCCGCACCTCATCACGGGGGAGGGCGTGGACCACCCCATCCTCGTCGTGTCGACGACGGGCGACCCCGCGACCCCGTACGAATGGGGTGTCCGCGTCGCGAACGCACTCCGGACCGGCGCCCTGGTCACCTATGTCGGCGAGGGGCACACCGCGTACGGCGCGTCGGCGGCGAGCTGCATCATCGACGTCGTCGACCGTTACCTCCTCACCGGCGAGGCACCCGCGACCGACCCGCGATGCCAGCCGGACTGAGGCGCGCGGCGGACTGATCCGGCGCGGTGCCGGCGCGAGCGGTGCGCGAGCGGTGGCGAGCCAGGAATGCGCACGGCGCCGCGCGCGGCGTCCGCTAGACTGTCCTGCGGTCCGCGCGCCGGTGCGGACCACGCCGCCCTAGCTCAGTCGGCAGAGCGATTCACTCGTAATGAATAGGTCGGGAGTTCGATTCTCCCGGGCGGCACCGGATCGACCGGATCGGGAGACCCATGCTCGTCGTGATCGGTGACCTCGTCGAGGATGTCGTCGCCTGGCGCGGTGCGGGCGCCACGGGACGACTCGAAGTCGGCACCGACAACGCGGCCCGCATCACCCGCAGCCGCGGGGGCAGCGGCGCGAACGTCGCAGCTGCGGCGGCGCGCCGGATGCCGACCCGCTTCATCGGCCGCGTCGGCGCCGACGCGCTCGGCGAGGAGCTCACCCGCGCGCTCGCGGCTGCGGACGTCGACGTCCGGGCGCAGCGCGAAGGCGTCACGGGCACGATCGTCGTCCTCGTCGACGGGGATGGGGAGCGGACCTTCGTCACCGACCGTGGCGCGGCCGCCGAGCTCGGCCCCATCGATCCCGCGTGGCTCGCGGGGGCGGATGCGCTCCACCTCCCGCTCTACGGCCTCGTCGAGCCCGGGTCGCGAGCGGCCTGTCTGGCGGCCGCCGCGCTCGTGCGCGAGGCCGGCGGGTTCGTGAGCGTCGACCTGTCCTCCACCGCGGCGATCCGTGACATCGGCGCGACGACGCTGCACGAGCTCCTCCGCGAGCTGCGCGCCGCCGTCGTCCTCGCGAACGCCGCGGAGGCCGGCGCCGCGGCCCTCGACGCCTTCCCGGCGGCCCCGGACGTCGCGCTCGTCATCAAGCGCGGCGCCGAGCCCGTGCAGCTGCGCGTCGGCGGCAGGCTCGCCTCGGTGCCGGTCCCGCGGATCGACGCGGTGCGGGACACGACGGGCGCGGGCGACGCATTCGCCGCCGGCTATCTCGCGGCCCGGATCGCGGGACACGACCACGAGGCATGCGCGGCCGAGGGCATCGCGCTGGCCTCGCGCGCGCTGCGCCTCCCGGGTGCCGCGCTCGGCTGAGGCGTCGGCGGGTGCCGGGACCGGCTGCGCCGTCCGCGGGTGTCCCGGTCGGTGCCCCGCGAACGACCGAGCGAGCCTGCGGCCCGGGTGCTGGGATTCCGCCCGGGTGCTGGCCACCGCATCGAGATTCCCAGCACCCGGGCGGAAACCCAGCATCTGACCGGGCAGCACGTCGCCGCCGACCCGGCGCGCGCCGACCCGGCACGTGCCGGGCGGACTCCCGCCCCATCCGCGAGTACCTGCTCGGCGCCCTCGGCGCCGACGCGAGAGCAGGATGAATGCGCGACAGCAGGATGCATTCGGTGCTTCGGTCCTGCCGTCGCGCATTCATCCTGCCGCCGGGAGCCGCAGCGGGCCGTGTGGGTCGCGTCAGGCGCGCGCACAGCCCGCCGCGCAGCCCGCAGCCCCCCGCGCGGCCCACCGCTCAGCCCGTCCCTCAGCCCGCTCAGCCCACCGCGCAGCCCGCCCGCTCAGCCCCCCGCGCGGCCCCCGAGCGACTCGAGGCAGTACTCCCAGAAGGCGGCCGCCCGGCGGGTGAGCTGCGCGCCGCGGGAGCGGGCGATGACGATGACGTCGGGCGCGATGAGGTCGCTGACCGGGACCGCGACGACGCCGTCGGGGGCGACGCGGCCGTCGAGGCGCCGGCCCTGCACGACGAGCGTGTAGCCGAAGCCGCGGGCGACGAGGGCGCGGATGATCGCCATGTTGCGGCTGCGGAATCGGACCTTCGGCGCGATGCCGATCGAGCGCAGCGCCTGGAGGACGAACTCGCGTCCGGGCTCGGCGTCGATGAGCAGGAGCGGCTCGTCCGCGACCTCGTGCAGGCTCACCGGGTCTCCGCCGGCGAGCCGGTGCCCGGCCGGTACGAGCAGGTGCGGCTCGGGACGCGCGGCGACGGCGTAGTCCATCGCCGGGGTCACCGCGGCCTCGAACATGATCGCGAGCTCGGCTCGGCCGGTCTCCAGGGCGGTCGCGAGCTCCTGGCGGTTGCCGTCGAGGAAGTCGATGTCGATCGTCGGGTAGCGCTCCGTGAAGCCGCGCAGCAGCCGCGGCAGCAGCGAGGGCGCGAGCACGTCGAAGCACGCGATCGTGAGCGGCCCCTCGAGCTCGTCCTGCAGGTGCTGCGCGGCGCTGCTGATCTCGTCGGCGTCGGCGAGCAGCTGCCGCGCCATGGGCAGCAGGCTGCGGCCGGTGTCGGTGAGCCCGAGCCCCTTGCCGCGCCGCCGGACGAAGAGCTGCGCGCCGAGCGCGGCCTCGAGCTCGGCGAGCGCGGAGGACATCGCCGACTGGGAGACGAACATCTCCTCGGCGGCTGCCTGCGTCGTCCCGGCGGCCGCGGCGGCGGTGAAGTAGCGCAGCTGGCGCAGGGTGAACTCTCCCGGCATCGACCGCTCCTCTCCTGTATCGGGTTTCCAGGTATGTGAGCACGAACATATCTGTTTTACAGGACCCTCATGCCGGGGGATAGTGAAGACGGCCATCACGCCCGACGAAGGAGTTCGCATGACCGCCGACGCCCCAATGCTCTTCACGGCAGCACACGAGCGGCTCCGCGCCGACGTCCGGGCCTGGGGCGAGACCTACGCCGACGGCTACCTCGAGCGCGCGCTCAGCCTCGACTTCTTCTGGGACCTCTACCGCGAGACCGGCGCCCGCGGCTACCTCGGGATGACCGTGCCGACCGCCGACGGCGGCCGGGGCGCGACCGCCGTCGAGGCCGGCATCGTCATCGAGGAGGTGAGTCGCGCCGACTTCAACCTCGGCTTCGCCCTCTTCGGCGCCTACTCGGCGAACCAGCTCCTGTCGATGTTCGCGACCGACGCGATCAAGGAGCAGTGGCTCGCGCCGGCCCTCCGCGGCGAGCAGGCGATCGGCTTCGCGCTCACCGAGCCGGGCGCGGGCTCCGACTCGCGGAACATCCAGACGCGCGCGACGAAGGTCGACGGCGGCTGGCGCATCACGGGGCAGAAGGCCTCCTCGGGCTTCACCGTCGTCGCCGGCGCGACCATCGTGTGGACCCGGACGAGCGACGACCCCCGCCGCGGCATCACGCCGTTCCTCGTCCCGCTCGACAGCGAGGGCATCACGCGCGAGCGCATCCCGAACTACGGCTTCCGCCCGACCGGCCGCGGGATGATCGGCCTTCAGGATGTCTTCGTCACCGACGAGCAGCTGCTCGGCGAGGTCGGCGAGGGCTTCACGAAGATCGCGAACTCCTTCGACTTCACCCGCGCGATGATCGCCCTCGAGGCGACGGGCGCTGCCGACCGCGCGCTCGAGGAGACGATCGCGTACGTGTCGGAGCGCGAGACCTTCGGCGAGGTGCTCGCCACCCGCCAGGGCGTCACCTTCCCGATCGCCGAGCACGCGACCCGCATCGAGGCCGCGCGCCTCCTCGCCTACAGCGTCCTCGCGAAGTCGGACGCCGGCGTCCCCTTCACGAAGGAGGCGTCGATGGCGAAGTGGTTCGCGACGGAGGCGGCGACGAATGCGGTGCGCGACATGATCGTGCTGCACGGCTACCGCGGCTACTCGAATGACCTGCCCCTCATGCAGCTCATGCGCGACCTGCAGGGCCTGGAGATCGCCGAGGGCGCGACGCAGATCCAGAAGCTCATCATCAGCCGCGAGATCTTCGGCCGCGCGAGCGGCGGCCGGCGCTGAGCATGCCCACCCCACCCCGATCCGGCGTTCGATGAGGAGCCCCAGGACCATGCGCATGATCGACAACTTCGACCAGGGCCTCGAGACGGCCGGCCCCGACGCCCCGTTCCTCATCGACGCCGCGACCGGGCAGGTCACGACGTACGGCGCGGTCGATGCGTTCACCCACCGCTTCGCCCACGCCGTCGAGGCGCGCGGACTCGGCGAGGGCGGCCGGATCGGGCTCATCTCGCGCAACAGCGTGCTCATGTACGAGGTCATGCTCGGCATCTACCGATCGAATGCGGTGCTCGTCCCGATCAACTCGCGCTCGGGCTCCGAGGAGGCGCTCGAGCTCGTCCGCCGGTTCGAGGCGAGCGCCCTGTTCTACGACCCCGAGGAGCAGCAGGAGGTGGTCGACCTCGTCGCCGCAGCCGACGACCTCGACGTCGAGCTCGTCCCGCTCACGCGCGCCGCGGTCGACGCGTGGATCGGCGAGCAGCCGGACCGCGGATTCGTCAACACCGGTGACGACGAGACCTGGAGCGAGCTGCGCACGACCGGCGGCACGACCGGCTTCCCGAAGGGCATCCCCTTCACGAACCGCACCGCCGACTACATCGCGAGCTCGCTGCAGACGCTCGCGCCGTTCGTCCCGTCGGCGCGCTCGCCGCGGCCGATGTACCTCGCGACCGCGCCGCTCAGCCACGCCGCCGGGCACGCCGCGATCTACGCGCTGCGCGACGGCGCGACGATGGTCATCGTCGACTCCGCCCGGCCCGAGCGGATCCTCGAGCTCATCCACCGCTACCAGGTGACGCTGCTCTGGCTGCCGCCGACCGTCGTCTATGGGCTCCTCGACGCCCCGACGCTCGGCGACCACGACTACTCGAGCCTGCAGCACATCATCTATGGCGCGTCGCCGATGTCGCCGATCAAGCTCGCCAAGGCGATCGACGCATTCGGTCCCGTGCTCTGCCAGGTGTACGGGCAGAACGAGACCGGCTTCCCGAACCTCTTCATGTCCGCCGCCGATCACCTCACGGACGGCGACCCGGCGAAGGGCATCGCGAGCGAGTTCCGGCTGTCCGCAGCCGGCCGGCGCAGCCCGGGCACCGACCTCGTCATCCTCGACGACGACCACAACCCGGTCGTCGTCGGGGAGACGGGGGAGATCGCGGTCGACTGCAGCGGCGTCATGCCCGGCTACTACAACGACCCGGAGGCGACCGCCGCGTCCCGCCACGGCCGCTACCAGCTCACGGGCGACATGGGCTTCGAGGACGAGGACGGCTTCGTCCACATCGTCGACCGCAAGAAGGACATGATCGTCACGGGCGGCTTCAACGTCTACTCGGCGGAGGTCGAGCGCCGACTCCTCGCCTTCCCCGGCGTCACGGAGTGCGCCGTCTTCGGCGTCCCGGACGAGAAGTGGGGCGAGACGGTCACCGCGGTCATCGAGCAGGCGCCCGGCGTGACGGTCGACCTCGACGAGCTCCGGGAGTTCTGCCGCCGCGGCCTCGGCGGCGTGAAGACCCCGAAGCAGTTCCACGTCCGCGACGTCCTGCCCCGCTCCGGCGCGGGCAAGGTGCTCAAGCGGGAGCTGCGGGCAGAGTTCTGGCAGGATCACGAAAGGCAGGTCGGCTGATGACCACGGAGATCATCGCGTCGCGCACGGGCGACGTCCTCACCCTCACCCTCAACCGTCCGGAGGCGCTCAACGCCATCACCCCGGCGATGGTCGCGGGCATGAATGCGCGGCTCGACGAGGCGGCGACCGACGGCACCCGGGTCGTCGTCATCACCGGCGCGGGCCGGGGCTTCTGCGCCGGCGCGGACCTCCTCGCCGTCGGCGCGGACCCGGTCGGCTCGACGAAGTTCCTCGCCGACCTCCAGGCGCTGCTCGTCCGGATCGCCGCGTACCCGATGCCGGTCATCGCGGCGGTGAACGGCACCGCGATGGGCGGCGGCACCGAGCTCATCCTCGCCGCCGACTTCGCGATCGCCGCGGAGAGCGCGAAGGTCGGCGACGGCCACACGAATGTCGGGGTCATCCCCGGCGGCGGCGGCGCGACGATCCTGCCGCAGCGCGTCCCGCTCGCGATCGCGAAGTACGTCGTCTACACGGGCGACCGGCTCACGGCCCAGCAGTGGCTGCAGTACGGCCTCTTCGCCGAGGTCGTCCCCGACGCCGAGCTCCTCGACCGGGTCGCGGTCGTCGCCGGCCGACTCGCGGAGAAGAGCCCGCTCGGCCTCCGCGAGATCAAGGTGCTCATGTCGCAGGGTCCGCTCGACCACGCGACCGGTCTCGCCATGGAGCTCGAGGCGAGCAACCGCTACGCGTCGAGCGCCGACATGGCCGAGGGCCTCGCCGCGTTCGCGGAGAAGCGCAAGCCGAAGTTCACCGGGCAGTGACGCCCGCGACCGCGAGCCGCGAGCTCGGCGCCTGGGGCGCCGAGCAGCGGCTCGAGGTCGACGCGGCGCGACTCGCGGCCTACGCGGCGGCGATCGACGACCCCGCGCCCGCGCACCGGGACGGGGCCGCGGCGGGCCCGCTCCTCGCCCTCGCGGCGGCGATCCCCGCGCTGCTCGAGGCCGGCTTCGCGGCGCTCCCGGCGGACGCGGGCCCGACGGTCCATGCCGAGCATCGCATTCGTACCGAGCGGGCCGTGCGGCCCGGCGATGTGCTGGTGACCCGGGCGAGGGCGATCGGGATGACGCCGCGGCGCAGCGGCGGCCTGCTCGCCGTCGAGGCCGAGACCCGCGACGCCGCGGGCGAGCTCATCGCGCAGCAGACGATGGGCATCCACGTGCGCGGGGTGCGTGGGGGAGCGACTGGCGGGGCGGAGTCGGGCGTGGGCGGATCTGGCGGGGCCGAGCCGGGCGGGGCCGAGCCGGTCGCGGTCGTGCCGCGCGCGCCGGACGCCCGGATACTCGAGATCGCGACGTCCGCCGACCAGGCCGCGCGCTACGCGGCGGCGACGGGCGACCGGATGCCGGTGCACCTCGACGCGGCGGCCGCCCGGGCGGCGGGCTTCCCCGGCGTGATCCTGCACGGGGCCTGCACCTGGGCGATGGTGCTCGCGCGACTCGGCGCGCCGGCGCGCGGGATCGCGGCGGTGCGGTTCACCGGACCGCTCGCGCCCGGGGAGACCCTCGTCGTCCGCGCGGCCGGCCGGGCCGACGGCCCCGAGGGCCTGCGACTCGAGGCGAGCACCGCCGACGGGCGGCCCGTCCTCGGCGTCGGCCAGCTCATCGAGGCCGGTGCGCCGAGCCGGCGCGATCCGGCACGCGAGACCGCCGACCGACCATCCCACGAACGGAGTGTGCCATGACTCGCCCCATCGCCTATATCGATCGCATGCTCGAGTTCCACGCCGACGAGCCGCCGTACCGCTGGGCGGAGCCGGGCGAGCTGCCGTCGCCGGCCGGGCCGCCGCGGCCCGCGCGCGAGTCGACGGTCGTGCTCGTGAGCCTCGCCGGCGTGCGGCTGCGCGCGCAGGCGCCGTTCGACCTCCGCGGCGACACGACGATCCGGCTCGTGCCCCTCGACGCCGCCCCGGACGAGCTCACGGTCGACCACTTCGGCTTCAAGGTCGAGCGCGCGGCCGCGGACGTCGGGACGGTCGCGCCGCTCGCCGCGCTCCGGACGCTCGCCGCGGACGGCGAGATCGCCGGCCTCGCGCCCGCCGCGGTGTCGGCGATGGGTGCGACGTACTCGCAGCGCCGCGTCGCGACCGAGCTCGCGCCCGCGGTCGTCGAGGCCGTCGGCGAGCAGCTCGGCGAGGCGGCGGGCGGCTCAGCGGGCGGCTCAGCGGGCGAGGTCGATCCCGCCGAGACGACGGCCGGCCTGGCCCTCATCGTGCCGGCCTGCCCGCTCGACCACCAGACCGCGGGGATCGTGGCCCGCGCGCTCGAGGCCGCGGGCGTCCGGACGCTCGTTCTCTCCGGCGCCCGCGACATCTCGTGCCGCGTCGGTGCGCCCCGCACCGTCTACCTGCATGCCCCGCTCGGCTGGCTGCTCGGCCTGCCGGGCGACGCCGACGGCCAGCGCGCGCGACTCGCGGCGGCGGTCGCGGCGGGCGCCGAGCTCACCGGCGCCGGTGAGCTCGTCGACCTCGACCCCGCGTATCCGACCGGCGCGACCGGCACGCCGCATTCCTCCCGGTGCCCGGATCTCGCCGACTGGGAGGCCCGCGAGTACACGCCCGGCTACGACACGGGCGTCACCCGCTGACACTCCGGTCAGGCGGGTCGCACGAGCGCAGGTCGGATGCGCGACAGCAGGACGGGACCCGCGCATTCATCCTGTTGTCGCGCATCGCTCCTGCTGCGGGGCTGCTGAGGGGCCACGAATGCGCGGCGCCACTCACCGTCCCCGCCGCACCGCCCGCCGCCGCACCACGATCGCGAGGCCGAGGAGCCCGAGCGTCACGATCGTCGCGATGAGCTGGAGGAGCCCGAGCACGACGCCGTCCGCGCCGAAGACGACGGCGACGGTGCCGGCGATCGTCGCGGCGACGGCGAGCTGGGCCGAGCCGGCGATGGCCGCCGCGGTCCCGACGCCCTTCAGGAACGGCTCGAGCGCGAGCGCGATCGTGATCGGCACCGCGGTCGAGGCGATGAAGACGGTGCCCCAGACGGCGATCATGAACGCCCACAGCGGCCCGTCGAGGGCCGAGGACGCGAGGACCCCGCCCGCGGCGGCGAGGTTCGCGACGAGGAGCAGGGGCAGCGATCGCCGCCCGCCGAGGCGTCGTTCGAGGAACGCCGCGGCGAAGCCGCCGAGCATCACCCCGGCCGCATTGATGAGGTAGAGGATGGCGAAGGGGCCGTCCTCGACCTCGCGCTCCACTTTGAGCACGAACGAGATGTACGTGAGGTAGGCGGTGAGCGACGTCGCGACGCCGACGAGGACGAGCGTGTTGACGAGGAACACCCCGTTGCGCAGCGGCGCGAGCCAGGCCGCGCGCCGCTCCGCCGACCTCCCGTGGACGCGCAGCTCGGGTCGGAGGCTCTCCCGGATGCCGAGCGCGGACGCGAGGAGCACGATCGCCCCCATGGTCCCGACGGCCCAGAACGTCAGCCGCCAGTCCCCGAGCTGCAGCATCCAGGTCCCGACGAGCGGCCCGACCATGGCGGTCGCGCCGAAGACGACGGCGAGGTGGCCGTACACCCGTGGCAGCGCGTGGTCCGGGTACAGGTCGCGGGCGATCGAGCGGCCGAGCACGACCGCCGAGGAGGCCGCGAAGCCGAGGACGAAGCGGCTGATGAGCAGGACCCACAGGTTCGGGGCGAAGGCGCTGACGATCGCCGCGAGGACGAAGAGCGTCATCCCGGCCAGCAGCGGCAGGCGGCGGCCGACGCGGTCGCTGATCGGCCCCCAGACGAGCTGCCCGCCGCCGAGCCCGATCTGGAACACGGTGACGGTGAGCTGCACGAGCCCGACCGGGCCGCCGAGGTGCTCGGCGACGTTCGGCATCGCCGTGATGTAGGTGTCGTTCGCGAGCGGGCCGCCGGCGGTGAGGACGCCGAGGAGGACGATGAGCCAGAACCGGCGCGCCGGCGTCGCGGCGGCGCCGTTCCACAGCGGGATGAGTCGGCTCACCCGGCGCGCTCCGGCGCCCGTCGAGCCAGCAGCGGTCCGACGACGGCGATGACGAATGCGATGCTCACCGCGACGACGAGCAGGACCCCCATGACGGCGCTGCTCGAGCCGAACACGGCGCTCACGACGCCGGTGGTGATCGAGGCGCCGAGGAACTGGAGCCCGCCGAGGATCGCGGACGCGGTGCCGGCCCCGCGAGCGAAGGGGGCGATGGCGAGCGCGATCGCGGTCGGCTGCACGGTCGCGATCTGCAGGATCATGACCCAGAGCGCGGCGAGCAGGGCCCAGTCGGGCCAGTCGAGGAGGATCGCGACGAGGGTCAGCGCCGTCGCGCCGATGGCGATCGCGTACGCGGCGCGCAGCACGGTGGGTCCCGGCACCCGGCGGGCGAGCAGCGCGGCGAGCTGCCCGCCGGCGAGCACCGCGACGGCGTTGAGGGCGAAGAGCCAGGCGAAGGCGACGTCGTCGATGCCCCGCTCGACCTGCAGCACGAACGGCACGTAGGTGACGTAGCCGAACATGACGACGGAGGACAGCAGCAGGAGCAGGCTGTTCGTGAGGAAGACGGGGTGGCGCAGCGGCGTCAGCCATGGCTCCCAGCGCGAGCCGACGCCGCGGAGGGTTCGCCGCTCCTCGCTCAGCGTCTCGGGCAGGAGCGCCATCGTGAGGACGAGGAAGACGAGGCCGAGGACGGCGAGCGCCCAGAACGTGCCGCGCCAGCCCGCGAACTGCATGATCCCCGCGCCGACGAGCGGACCGACGATCGGCGCCATGCCGAAGATGACCGCGAGGAGGCCGAAGATCCGGGTGAGCTCGCGGCCCTCGTACAGGTCGCGGACGACGGCGCGCGAGATGACGATGCCCGCCGAGCCCGACATGCCCTGGAGGAGTCGCGCGAGCAGCAGCACCTCGATCGACGGCGTGAGCGCGCAGATCGCGCCGGAGACGATGAAGATCGCGAGGCCGACCAGGAGCGGCGCGCGCCGACCGAGCCGGTCGCAGACCGGACCCCAGACGAGCTGGCCGATGCCGAGGCCGAATAGGTAGCCGAGGAGGGTCAGCTGGGTGAGCGAGTCGGTCGTACCGAGGTCGCCCGTCACGGCCGGCAGACCGGGCAGATAGAGGTCGGTGCCGAGCGGTCCGAGGGCCGTCATCGCGCCGATGAGCACGAGGAGGGCGCCCCGTCGGCCCCTCGTCGTCGCACTCACCGGATATGTCTACTCCAGTGCCCGGCCCGATGCTAATCGGCAGGTTTCCTGCGACTAGGCTCGCCTGCATGACGATGTCGTCGCGATCGCGCTCCGCTACCGTGATGCTGCTCGTCACCATCTTCCTGGTGTCGATGAATATGCGGGGCATGATCACCGGCGTCGGTCCCCTCATCGACCAGATCGCCTCCGACACCGGCTACTCGCTCACGCTCCTCGGCTTCCTCGCGAGCATCCCGATGCTCATGTGGGGCGTCGTCTCGCCGTTCGTCCACGCCCTGACGGTCCGCTTCGGACTCAACCCGACGATGACGTGCGCGCTCATCCTCCTCGCGATCGCGACCGTGCTGCGCTCCGTCGTGCTGCCGGGGGATGCGGGGCTCTGGATCGGCACCGTCGTCATCGGCATCGCGCTCGCGGTCATCAACGTGCTCATGCCCGTCGCGACCCGCCGCGACTTCGGGGCGAAGTCCTCGACGGTCATGTCGGTGAACACGAACATGCTCGTCATCGTCGCGGCGGCCTCGAGCGGCCTCGTCGTGCCGCTGTCGTATCTGCCGCTCGGCGACGGCGTGCTCGGCTGGCGCCTCGCGCTCATGGCGACCGGCGTGCTGCTGCCCTTCGCGATCGTGCTCTGGGTCGCGATGCACCGCGGCCGCGGCGACTCGGCCGAGCGACCCGCCGACCGCGGCGAGGTCGGCACCACGGCAGAGGCCCCGGCGGGTGCGCCGCTCATCTCGGTCGCCCCGCCGTCGGTCGCCCGTGCGGTGTGGCGCGACCCGCTCGCCTGGCTCATCGCCTGGTACATGGCGCTGCAGGCGATCCAGTTCTTCGTCTTCTCGTCGTGGTTCCCGAAGATCGAGATCGACCGCGGCGTCGACGAGACGACGGCGGGCCTCGAGGTCATGACGATGCAGCTCGTCGGCATGATCGCGACGTACTGCCTGCCGCTCATGAACCGGACCGCGCTGCGCGACCGGCTCCCGGCGTGGATCACGATCCCCGGCATCGTCGCGGCGGTCGGACTGCTCGCCTGGCCGGACCTCAACCTGCTGTGGGTCGTCGTGCTCGGCCTGTCGTCGGGCCCGATGCTCGCGATCCCGCTCATCCTCATCGGCGAGCGCTCGCGCGACACGTCGGCGGCGACCGCGGTGTCGGGGATGAGCCAGGCATTCGGCTATCTGCTCGCGGGGCTCGGCCCCATCCTCTTCGGCTGGCTCCACACCGTGACGGGGGACTGGCAGCTCCCGCTCGTTTTCTACCTCGTCGACATGGTCGCGCTCGGCGTCGTCGGCTGGCTCATCCGGCCGGGCTGGTACGTCTTCGACGCCAAGCGCCCCGCCGGTCCCGGAGCGAGCCGAAGGGCCGACGCCCCTCAGCCCTGAGCCGGCCCCCGCAGCAGCGCCTTCTGCACCTTGCCGCTCGCCGTGCGGGGCAGCTCGTCGACGATCTCGAGCGTCTTCGGCACCTTGTAGCGGGCGAGCCGCGCCGAGCAGTGCGCGATGAGCGTCTCGGCGTCGAGGCTCGCGCCCTCGGCGAGCGTGACGATCGCGTGCGGCACCTCGCCCCAGCGCTCGTGCGGCACGCCGATGACGGCCGCGCCGGTGACGCCGGGCAGCTGCGAGATGACGATCTCGACCTCCGCGGAGTAGATGTTCTCCCCGCCCGAGATGATCATGTCCTTCACCCGGTCGGCGATCGTGATGAAGCCGTCCTCGTCGCTGTAGCCGACGTCGCCCGTGCGCAGCCAGCCATCCTCGGTGAACGCCTCGGCGGTCGCGTCGGGGCGGCCCCAGTACTCGAGGAAGACGTTCGGCCCCGACGCCTCGATCTCGCCGCGCGCGCCGGGCTCGGTGACGATCTCGCCGGTGTCGGTGTCGCGCAGCCGGTACTTCGTGAAGAAGTGCGCGAGGCCCGAGCTGCCGAGCTTCTCCATGCCGTACCGCGCCGGCAGCGCCGTGATGCCCGGGGAGGACTCGGTCATGCCGTAGCCGCCGGAGAACTTGAGGCCGCGCTCGCCGTACGCCTCGAGCACCTTGAGCGGGACCGGCGAGCCGCCGCACGTCATCCGCTCGAGGCTCGAGATGTCGGTCGTCGCCCAGGCCGGGTCCTCCATCATGAGCTGGTAGGTCGTCGGGACGCCGGAGATGTACGTCGCGCGGTGTCGCTCGATCGCGGCGAGCGCCTCGGCCGGCACGAAGCGCTCCTGCAGGAGCACCGTCCCGCCCTTGAGGAGCGTCGGCAGCAGGCCCATGCTGAAGGCGGCGACGTGGAAGAGCGGCGAGATCATGAGCGCCCGCTCGCCGTGGCCCTGGACGTCGTAGTCGATGAGGGCGTTGAACGAGTTCCACGTGAGGTTGCCGTGCGTGAGCACGGCCCCCTTCGGCCGTCCGGTCGTACCCGAGGTGTAGATGATGACGGCGCGGTCCTCGAGCGTCACCTGCGGCAGCTCGCCGAGGTCGGGCGCGGTCGCGAGCGCGTGCTCGTAGTCCTCGGCCTCCTCGGGCAGCGGGTCGACGCGGGAATCATCCTCCTGGACGACGAGCCGGTGCACCGGGAGCGTAGCGACGGCGCCCGCCGCCGAGGCCTCGAGCGCCGAGCTGCTGATGAGCAGCTCGACGCCCGAGTCGCCGAGCTGGAACTCGAGCTCGGGCACCGAGAGCCGCGTGTTGAGGGGGACGAAGACGGCGCCGAGCCGGGTCGTCGCGAAGAGCGCCTCGATGAACGACGGATGGTTGTTCCCGAGGTACGCGACGCGGTCGCCGCGGCTCACCGCGCGCTCGCGCAGCGCGGAGGCGAGGCGGTCGATCCGCTCGGCGAGCTGCTCGTAGCCGAGCTCCTCGTCGCGGAAGACGACCGCGGTGTGCCCCCGCGACTTCACCGTCCGACGGTGGATCCAGTCGCCGATGCCGTCAGGAACCATTCGTGCTCGTCCCCCTGCCGGCTCAGGCGTAGACGCGGGAGATCGACTCGACGACGACCGCCGGGCGCTCCTGGCCCTCGATCTCGATCGTGCCGTCGACGTGGAGCTGGTAGCCGCCCTTGACCTCCGCGACGGTCTTGAGGACCGCGTGGAGGCGGATCTTCGAGCCGGCGGGCACGGGGGAGACGAAGCGGACCTTGTCGGTGCCGTAGTTGACGAGCGTCGACGCGTCGGTCACCTCGAGGATCTCCGACCACATCGGGATGTAGAGCGAGAGCGTGAGGAAGCCGTGGGCGATCGTGCCGCCGAACGGGCTGTCCTTCGCGCGGACCGGGTCGACGTGGATGTACTGGTGGTCGTCGGTCGCGTCGGCGAAGACGTTGATGCGGTCCTGGCTCACCTCGAGCCAGGACGAGTGGCCGAGGTCCTTGCCCTCGAGGCTCGGAAGCTCGGCGACGGTGATGGTGTTGAGCGCCATGATGGGTTCCTTCTGCGTGGGGGCCGGGGTCGGCCGCGGGGTCGTCAGAGTCCGAGGAGTCGGACCGCGTTGTCCTTGAGGATCTTGGGGCGGACCTCGTCCTTGAGCTCGAGCTCGGCGAAGTCGCGCCGCCACCGCTCGGGGGTGAGCAGCGGGAAGTCGGAGCCGTAGAGGACCTTGTCCTGGAGGTACGAGTTCATCGCGCGCACGAGCGCCGGCGGGAAGTACTTCGGGCTCCAGCCCGAGAGGTCGATCCACGCGTTCGCCTTGTGCGTCACGACCGAGATCTGCTCGTCGACCCACGGCACGCTCGGGTGCGCGAGGATCATCGTGAGGCCCGGGTGGTCGGCGAGCACGCCGTCGAGCAGCATCGGGTTCGAGTACGCGGTCTTGAAGCCGCCGCCGCCCGGGGTGCCCGCGCCGATGCCCGTCTGGCCGGTGTGGATGAGCACGGGGACGCTGAGCTCCTCGAACGCGGCCCAGAGCGGCGCGATGGCCGGGTCGGTCGGGTCGAAGCCCTGCACCGTCGGGTGGAGCTTGAAGCCGCGCACGCCGTAGTCGTGGACGAGCTCCTGCGCGAGGTCGATCGCCGCCTGCCCGGTCCGCGGGTCGACGGAGCCGAACGGGATGAGGATGTCGGCGTGATCGGCCGCGCGCTTCGCGATCTCGATGCTTGAGATCGGCGCGTGGTCGAGCTGCGTCCGCGAGTCGACCGTGAAGACGACCGCGGCGATGCGCCGCTCGCGGAAGTACGCGGCGACGCCGTCGACATCCGGGGTCACGCCGTCCGACTTGAAGTACTTCTGCGCGGCCTCGTGCAGCGCGGGCGGCAGCGACGGGTGCCCGTCGTGCCCCTGCTCGATGTGCACGTGGATGTCGACCGCCTCGAGCGAGGCGACGTCGATCTCGGGGCGGTAGACCATGCTCAGCCCTGCTGCGAGCGGTCGAGCTCGGCGGGCAGCGCCGGCCACGGCGGCTCGCCGACCGACTGGAGGCGGCCGGCGATCTCGCCGCCGAGCTCCGTCTGAATCGCGTCGGCCTGCCAGCCACCCTCGCGGTACCAGGTCTCGATGGCCTCCGGGTGGCTCCAGAGGCGCAGGCGGTCGCCGCCGGCCTCGATGACCTGGCCGGTCACGCCCTGCGCCGCGTCCGAGGCGAGCCACACGATGAGGCCCGCGACGTCCTCCGGGAGGCCGAAGCCGAGGTCGTGGCGGAAGAACGAGTGCATCGCCTCGCCGCGCTCGGTCGCCTCGACGGCCGCCGCGAAGTAGGGGATCGTCTTCGTCATCGCGGTCGCCGCGACGGGCACGACGACGTTCGCCGTCACGCCGGCCTTCTTCATCTCGATCGCCCAGGTGCGGGTCATGCCGACGATGCCGGCCTTCGCCGCGGCGTAGTTCGTCTGGCCGAAGTTACCGCGCTGGCCCGTCGGCGAGCCGATGCTGATGATGCGGCCCTGGCGCTCGTGCTCCTTGAAGTACGCGAAGGCGGCGCGGGTCGCGGTGAACGTGCCGCGGAGGTGGACGTTGATGACGGCGTCGAAGTCCTCGTCGGTCATCTTGAGGAGCGACTTGTCGCGGAGGATGCCTGCGTTGTTCACGAGGATGTCGAGCCCGCCGAACTCGCTCACGGCGGTGTCGACGAGCTGCTGGGCGACCTCGGACGTGCCGACGGGGGCGACGACCGCGGCGGCGCGGCCCCCCGCATTCGTGATCTCGGCGACGGTCGCGTTCGCGGCCTCGGCGGAGACGTCGTTGATGACGACGGCGGCTCCCGCGGCGGCGAGCGCCTTCGCGTAGGCGGCGCCGAGGCCCGCGCCACTGCCGGTGACGATCGCGACCTTGCCCTCGAGGGAGATGCTCATGAATGCTCCTTTGCGTCCTTAGGTCCGCGGCTCGCGGGCCCACCGGCGAGATGATGCTTGGCAGATTATCAGGTTTACTGGCATTCTGTCACCGTGGTCCCCGACGCCAGAGCTTCCCTGCTCTACCTCGTCAAGCGAGTCGAGCTCGCCGTGCGCAAGCGGCTCGACGAGGTGCTGAGCGACCACGGCCTCACGACGACGCAGTACACGGCGCTCACCGCGCTCGAGGGCAATCCGGCGATGACCGCCGCGGCGCTCGCGCGGCACACCTTCGTCGCGGCGCAGACGATCGCGCAGCTCGTGCGGACGCTCGAGGAGCGCGGCTGGGTCGAGCGCCGCCCCGACCCGAGCTCGAAGCGCCAGGCGCTCCTCGCGCTGACCCCGGCGGGCGAACGGCTGCTCGACGAGCTCCGGGAGCCGGTCGCCGCCGTCGAGCGCCGGATGACCGAGGGCCTCACCGGCGCCGAGGTGCGCCTCGTCGAGCGGCAGCTCCGCGGCTTCCGCGCCGCGCTCGAGGGCTGACGCCCGGCCCCTGAGCGCCGCCCCTCTTCTCCTGGCCGACCGCGAGGGAAGGGTTGTCGCCGTCTCACGGGCGTGAAGCGACAACAACCCTTCCCTCGCGGGGTCGGCCGCACCCCTCAGCTCAGCGGCCAGCCCGTGTAGGCCTCCGCGAGGTAGGCCGCCCCGCGCTGGCTGCTCGCGACGCCGATGAGCTCGGCGTGGCGCCGCTGCTCGTCGAAGGGCGTCGCGTCCGGCGCCGCGTGGAGCATCGAGGTCATCCACCACGAGAAGTGCTGGGCCTTCCAGATCCGGTCCAGGACGGTCGACTCGTAGGCGTCGAGCTCGGCCTCGGAGCCGCTCGTGATCTGCGCCATGATCGCGCGGTGCATGACGACGATGTCGGCGATCGCGAGGTTCATGCCCTTCGCGCCGGTCGGCGGCACGGTGTGCGCGGCGTCCCCGGCGAGGAGGATGCGGCCCTTGCGGAGCCCCGCGGCGACGAAGGAGCGGAAGCGGAGCACGTCGCGCTGGAAGATCCGGCCCTCGGTGAGCCCGCCGCCCGTGCGCGCCTGCAGCTCGTCCCAGACGAAGTCGTCCGACCAGGTCGCCGGGTCGAGCTCGGGGTCGCACTGCAGGTACATCCGCTGCACCGTGGGGGAGCGCTGCGAGATGAGCGCGAAGCCGCGGTCGGTCGTCGAGTAGATGAGCTCCTCGGCGCTCGGCGGCGCCTCGCAGAGGATGCCGTACCAGGCGAAGGGGTACTCGCGGAAGTAGCCGGCGAAGGGGTCGCCCGTGACCGCGGCCCGGACGACGGAGCGCGAGCCGTCGGCGCCGATGAGGAAGTCGGCGGCGATCTCGATTGTCTCGCCCTCGGCGGTCTCCGCGCGCACGACCGGCGCATTCGGGTCAGCGTTGTCGACGTCGACGGCGCTCACGCCGAATCGCACGTCGCCGCCGTCGGCGAGCCGCTTCGCGATGAGGTCGATGAGCACCTCGTGCTGCGGGTAGAGCCAGACCGAGCGGCCGACGAGCCCCTGGAAGTCGATGCGGTGGCCGATGCCCTCGGAGCGCAGCTCGACGCCGTCGTGGCGGTGGCCGACCGTGTCGACGCGGGTGCCGCCGAGGTCGCGGAGCACCTCGACGGTGCCCTGCTCGAGGATGCCCGCGCGGATGGTCTGCTCGACCTCCTCGCGGCTGCGCGACTCGATGACGATCGACTCGACGCCGTCCCGGTGGAGCAGGGCGGACAGCAGCAGGCCGGCGGGGCCGGCGCCGACGATGGCGACGCGGGTGCGGACGGTCTCGGACATCGTGCTCCTTTGCGAGGAATGCGAGGAATGCGCGGGACGCGCTTGCCAGGCAGGCTCGCGCATTCGTCACCGTGTCCGCGACTGTACTCTCACTCAGTGGGAGCGGGTCGCCCGCCGGCCAGCTCGCGCGAGATGCCGGCGGCGGCGAGCCGGACCGCGAGCTCGTGCGCCGGGTCGAACGGCCGATCGCTCGGCACGATGATCGACAGCGCCGCGACGACCGCGCCCGTGCCGTCGCGCAGTGGCGCCGCGATCGACGCCGAGCCCGGCGTCATCTCGTCGCGCGTCCGGGCGACGCCCTCGCGGCGGATCGCGGCGAGGCGCGGCACGAGCTCCGCCTCGGTCGCGGTCGTCGCCGGGAGGTAGCGGTGCGGGGCCGCCGCGAGCGCCTCCGCGAGCAGGCCGGGCCCACCGAAGGCGAGGAGCACGAGCCCGACGCCCGTCGCGTGGAGCGGGAGGCGCCGACCGATGTCGGCGAGCACGACGACGGAGTCGCGGGCCATGAGCCGCTCGAGGTAGAGCGCGGCGAGGCCGTCGCGGACGGCGAGCTGCACGTTCTGCCGCGTGAGCTCGAGGAGGTCCTCGAGGTAGGGGAGGGCGACCTGGCGCAGCGCCCGCGTCGTCGGCTGGCGGGTGCCGAGGCGCCAGAGCTTGAGGCCGAGCCGGTAGCCGCCGGGCACGCGCTCGAGGCCGCCCCAGTCGACGAGCCGGACGATGAGGCGGTGCGCCGTCGACTCCGGCAGGTCGGCGCGCGCCGCGATCTCGGCGAGCCCAAGCACGCCGTCGCCGCCCTGGTCGAAGGCGTCGAGCACCGCGAGCAGGCGCTCAGCGACCCCGCGTGCGTCGCTCGCGCCACCGGCCATCCGAACTCACCCCATTCCTCATCGCTCGTCCGTCAATGGCTGAGGATCCCGTAGTCGGCGATCGACACCGAGATGCCGCGGGCCGCGGCGCGCAGCGCGGCGAGCGTCTCCTGCTCGCGGCGCCAGCCGTGCGGGACGACCGCCGAGAGCGCCGCGATCGTCGTGCCCGCGCGGTCCTGCACGGGCACCGAGATGCCGGTCGCGACGGACTCGATCGAGCCCGCGAGCACCGCGAAGCCGTCGCGGCGCACCGACTCGAGGCGCCGCCGGAGCACCTCCGGGTCCGTGATCGTCTTCGGCGCGACGGCGCGCAGCTCGCCGCCGAGCACGCGGTCGCGCAGCTGCTGGCGGCCGAAGGCGAGGAGCACGAGCCCCGACGAGGATGCGTGGAGGGGGAGGCGACCGGCGACCGCCGCGATGTTCGACACCGCATTCGGGTGCGAGAGCTGCTCGAGGAAGAGCACGTCGTCGCCGTCGACGACGCCGAGCTGCACGTGCTCCTTGAGCGACGCCTGGATGCGCTCCATCTCCGGCAGCGCCGCCTGGCGCAGCGCGAGGGCGCGCGAGCCGCGCGTCGTGAGCTCCCAGAGCCGCATGCCGATGCGGAGGCGGCCGCCCGCGTCGCGCTCGAGCAGGCCCGACGCGACGAGCTCCGCGGTGATCCGATGCGCGCTCGACACCGGCAGCTCGGCGCGGCGGGCGAGCTCGGAGGTCGAGAGATTCGTGTGCTCGGCGTCGAAGGCGCCGAGGATCCGCACGATCCGGCCCACCATCGTGTCGCCGGACGGGGAATTCGCCATGACGGCAGTATCTCATTCATCGGGAAGGAGGCGGTGGGACGACGCGCGAGATGGCACGATGCTTGCAACGCCCGTCTGGGATGCGCGCCGTCGGCGCGGGACGGGGGTCGAAGGAGACACGTATGGCTGAGGTGCAGGAGGCACGGAAGCCCGAGGACATGCTCGCCTCGGATGACTTCCCGCCCCAGAGTCAGATCAACGACGAGATCGCGGCGATCCACGAGCGCCGTCGGCAGCAGGTCGCCGCGGGGGAGAAGCTCGACCTGGCGACGCTGTACGACTTCGCGCCGTACCGCTCGAGCATCCTGCGACACCCGACGAAGAACCCGCGCCTCGTCGACCCCGAGTCGATCGAGCTGTGGAGCCCCGCGTACGGACAGCGCGACGTCTCCGAGATCGAGGCGGACCTCACGCTGCAGCACCGCGGCGAGCCGATGGGCGAGCGGATCACCGTCACCGGTCGCGTGCTCGACGGCTGGGGCCGCCCCGTGACGAACCAGCTCGTCGAGATCTGGCAGGCGAACGCGGCCGGTCGGTACATCCACCAGCGCGACCAGCACCCCGCGCCGCTCGACCCGAACTTCACGGGCGCCGGCCGGACGATCACCGACGACCAGGGCTGGTACAAGTTCACGACGATCAAGCCCGGGCCCTACCCGTGGAAGAACCACATCAACGCGTGGCGCCCCGCGCACATCCACTTCTCGCTCTTCGGCTCGAAGTTCACCCAGCGCCTCGTCACGCAGTGCTACTTCCCCGGCGACCCGCTGTTCGCCCTCGACCCGATCTACCAGTCGATCCCCGAGCAGCGCGACCGCGATCGTCTCGTGGTGACGTACGACCACGACCTCACCGTGCCGGAGTTCTCCATGGGCTACCGCTGGGACATCGTGCTGACCGGCAAGCACGCCACCTGGTTCGAGACCGAGGACGACCACTGATGATCATCGAGAAGCAGCTGCCCGAGGGCCCGAAGCGTCTCCGGGCGACGCCCGGCCAGACCATCGGCCCGTTCTTCAAGTTCGGCCTCGAGTACGACGATGGCCCGTACATCGTGCCGCCGCACACGCCCGGCTCGCTCTTCCTCCGGGGCAACGTCTACGACGGCGCCGGCTACGCGATCCCCGACGCGCTCGTCGAGATCTTCGGCGCCGACACCGACGGCACGATCCCGCAGACCCGCGGCTCGCTGCATCGCGACGGCCACGCCTTCACCGGCTGGGGCCGCAGCGCCACCAACGACGAGGGCAAGTTCTTCTTCTGGACCCGCGAGCCCGGCGCGACCGACGAGGGGCGCGCGCCGTTCTTCGCCGTCATGCTGTTCGCCCGCGGCCTGCCGCACAAGCTCCACACCCGGATCTACCTCCCCGACGACGAGGCCGCGCTCGCGAGCGACCCGCTGCTCAGCTCACTGAGCCCGAGCGAGCGCGCTACGCTGATCGCGACCCGCGACGAGGACGGCTCGCTGCGGCATGACCTCTGGATGCAGGGGGAGAAGGAGACCGTCTTCTTTGCCTACTGACTCGGCGCAGGAGCCCGGCATCGATGTCGGGCTCCTCAGCCCGGTCAGCGCCGGCAGGGATGCGCTCGTCTCGGACGCCGCATTCGCGCACGCGCTCTTGCAGGCCGAGGTCGCGCTCGTCAAGGCGCTCGGCTCCGTCGGGGTGGCCCCGGCGGCGACGATGAATGCGGTGCTCAACGTCATCGCGAAGGCCGAGATCGACCCGGCTCAGCTCGCCCGGGAGGCCGTCTCCGACGGCAACCCCGTCATCCCGCTCGTGCGCCGACTCCGAGCGCTCGTCGCGGACGTGCCCGGCGGCGCCGCATGGGTCCACCACGGTGCGACCTCGCAGGACATCGTCGACACGGCGCTCGCGATCGTCGCGCAGCAGGCGCTCGGCCGGATCACGGCGCAGCTCGACCGCGTCGTGCGCGCGCTCGCCGACCGCGCCGAGCGCTATCGCGACACCCCCGCCGCCGGCCGCACCCTCACGCAGCACGCCGTGCCGACCACGCTCGGGGCGCGCTTCGCCGACTGGCTCGTCCAGGTCGCCGACGCGCGCGACGCGCTCGCCGCCGCGGGGCTCCCGGCGCAGCTCGGCGGCGCAGGCGGCACGCTCGCCGCGCTCGTCGAGGAGTTCGGCCCCGCCCGGACGGCGAAGATCGCCGTCGCCTACGCCGGAGCCGCGAAGCTCCCGCTCGCCGAGTTCCCGTGGCACGTGCGCCGCGACGCGGTCACGCGCCTCGGCGACGCGCTCGTCCGGGCGCTCGACGCGCTCGGCCGCATCGGCGCCGACGTCGCGACGCTGTCCCGGACCGAGATCGGCGAGCTCGCCGAGCCCTCCGGCGGCGGCTCGTCCGCGATGCCGCAGAAGCAGAACCCCGTGCGATCCGTGCTGCT
>CAKUJB010000019.1 GCA_934661165.1 uncultured Microbacteriaceae bacterium
ACGCGCGTGCCGCTCGCGATCGTGCCGGCCGGCACGGGCAACCTGCTCGCCCGCAACATCTCGCACGAGCTGCTGCTGCTGCGCCGCGCCGTCCACTCGGCGTTCCACGGCATCGACCGGACGGTCGACCTCGCCTACGTCGACGCCGTCGCGCCGGACGGTCTCGACCCGTGCGACCTGCGGCTCGCGCGGGGCGACGACGCGATCCGGGCTCTCGTGCAGTCCCGTCGCCCGATGTTCGAGTTCATGATCCGCCGGATACTCGCGGGCTTCGACCTCGAGGCGCCCGAGGGCCGCGTCGCCGCGCTGCGCGCCGCCGCGCCCGTCGTCGCGGGCATCCGGGATCGCGCCCTCGGGGTCGAGTACGCACGGCTGCTGGCTCGCTGGCTCGGCATGGACCCCGCCGAGACGCTCCGCGCGGTTCGTGGCGCGCGCCCGACCGCGCCCGCGGACGCCCGCCCCGCCGCCGAGGCCCGCAGTCAGTCGGATCCCGAGCCCGGGCCGCCGCCCGGCGCGAGTCTCGCGACGCTCCGCACCGACCCGAACACGCGCATCGAGCGCGACGCGCTCATGGCGATCCTGCAGTACCCGGAGGAGGTCGGCGCCGACCTCGCCCGGCGCGCGCTGAGCGCGGCCTTCGCCGACCCGAGCCTCGCGGTCGTCCGGGACGCGGCCGCCGTGACGCTCGAATACGCGGGCGCGCCGCGGTGGCTCGAGGACATCGCGGGGGAGCTGCCCGACGCATTCCAGGGACTGCTCCGGGAGCTCGCTGTCGCACCGATCCCCGCGAGCGAGGAGACCATCCCGCGATACGTGCGCGGCATCGTCGGCGTGCTCGTCGACCGCGAGCTGTTGCGACGCAAGCGCGACGCGCTCGGGACGCTCCAGCGCCTGGATCGCGCGAGCGAGCCGGATCGCTTCGCGCAGCTGCAGCGCGAGCTCGTCGACATCGACCGCCAGCGCGCAGCCATGCGGACCGAGTAGCGTGAATGCCGTGACCGACCCCGCCGCGACCGAGCGCCCCGCCGAGTCGGCCGCCCCCGCGCAGATCGCCGTGCGTGCGAGCGACCTGTCGCTGCGCTACCACACGTCGAGCCAGCTCGTGCGTACGAAGGCCGTCGACGGCGTGGACCTCGAGATCCGCCTCGGCGAGCTCCTCGCGATCGTGGGGGAGACCGGCTCGGGCAAGTCGACGCTCGCGCGCGCCGTCGCGCTCGAGGCCGGCATCGCCCGGGACCGCCGCGCCCCGGTCATCACGGGCGGCAGCCTCACGGTCCTCGGACACGAGGTCCGGGGGATCTCGGGGCGTCGTCGCCGCCGTCTCCAGGGCCGCGTCGGCTACCTCCGCCAGGAGGCGGGGCAGCACCTCGCGCCGCGGCTCACGGTCGAGGAGAACATCATCGAGCCGATCTATGCGCTCGATCGGGACTTCGACCGGATGCGGGCCGGAGGCCATGCGGCGACGCTGCTCGACTCAGTCCATCTCCCGCTGTCGATGCTCGACGTCCTGCCGCACGAGCTGTCCAAGGGCCAGCGCCAGCGCGTCGCGATCGCCCGATCGCTCGTCCTCGAGCCCGAGGTGCTCGTCGCCGACGACCCGACCGCCGGCATCGACGTCACGGTGCGCGGGCAGATCCTCGACGTCATCGCGCAGCTGCAGCGGCAGCGCGCATTCGCCGCCCTCGTCGTCACCGCGGACCTCGCCGAGGTGCGTCGGATCACCGACCGCGTCGCGGTCATGCAGATGGGGCGCATCGTCGGGATCGGCTCGATGGATGAGGTCTTCGAGGACCCGTTCCACCCTTACGTCCGCCGGCTCGGCGAGTCGCTCGGCGCCATCCGCACCGGGGGCTGAGCGCCGCCTCAGACCTCGTCGGGGAACTGGAAGCGCTTCACCTGCGGCTTCGGCATGCGCATGAGGCGCAGCTGGAGCGCTCGAGTCGACGCGTACCAGCGCACGCGCTCGGCACGATCGCCCCACCGCGCGTTCACCCGCTTCTGAATGCGCTGGGCGAGCAGGGCGGTGTCGAGCACGATGAGCGCGAAGAAGCCGAAGAGCGCGTACGTCACGTACTCCTGGACGGCCGCGATCGGCAGGTACATGAGGATGATGACGAGGAACATGACGGGGATCACGAACTCCCCGATGTTGAGCCGCGCGTCGACGTAGTCGCGCACCCAGCGCTTCTGCGGGCCGCGGTCGCGCTGCGGGAGGTAGCGCTCGTCGCCCGCGGCGTAGCCGGCGTTCGCCTTGGCGCGCTGTTCGAGATCCTTCTCCTTGGCGATGCGCCGCGCCTCTTTGCGATCCGCGACGACGATCGGCCGGCGATTCTCCGCCTCGCGGGCCTTCCGGCTCGGGGTCGGGCGACCCTTGCCCGAGGGGGCCTGGGTCTGGGTCTGGTCATCGCTCATGGGCTCCTAAGATTACCCGCATGTCCGCCCGCCTCCCATCCCAGTCCACGCGCGAGCGCATCGCGGCGGCGGTCACCGCCGGGATGCCGACGGCGATCGCCGACCTCTCCCGCCTCATCCGCATCCCCTCGGTCTCCTGGGACGGCTTCGATCAGGCGCACGTCGAGGCGAGCGCGGAGGCGGTCGCGGCGCTGCTGCGCGACCTCGCGCTCTTCGATCGCGTCTCGGTCGAGCGCGCGGCGAATCCGGACGGCACTCCGGGGCGCCCCGCCGTCCTCGCGGTCCGGGCCGCGCAGCCCGGCAGGCCGACGGTGCTCCTCTACGCGCACCACGACGTGCAGCCGCCCGGCGCCGAGGAGGACTGGGACAGCCCGCCGTACGAGCCGACACTCCGGCCGACGCCGACGGGGGAGCGGCTCTACGGGCGCGGCGCCGCCGACGACAAGGCCGGCGTGATGGCGCACATCGCGGCCCTGCGCTCGCTCGTCGAGGCGACAGGTCAGGCGCCGGGGATCGGGATCGCCGTGTTCATCGAGGGCGAGGAGGAGTTCGGCTCGCAGTCGTTCCGGAGCTTCATCGAGCGCCACCGCGACGAGCTCGCCGCGGACGCGATCATCATCGCCGACTCGGACAACTGGGACCATGCGACGCCGGCGATCACCGCGTCGCTCCGGGGCAACGCGACCTTCGTCCTCACGGTGCGCACGCTCGAGCACGCCTCGCACTCCGGCATGTTCGGTGGCGCGGCGCCCGACGCGACGCTCGCGGCGATCCGGCTGCTCTCGACGCTGTGGGACGAGGACGGCGCCGTCGCCGTCGCCGGCCTCGCCGGGACGGCCGCCCCGACGCCCGACTATCCCGAGGCGCAGCTGCGCGCGGACGCCGGACTGCTCGAGGGCGTCCGGCCGATCGGTCGCGGCGACCTCCTCGGCCGGATCTGGCACCAGCCCGCGATCACCGTCACCGGGGTGGACCTGCCGACGGTCCGCAACGCGTCGAACACGCTCACCCCGGCCGTGCGCATCAAGGTGAGCGCGCGCATCGCGCCGGGCCGGTCAGCGGCGGAGGCCTACGCCGCGATCGAGGCGCATCTGCGCGCGAACGCGCCGTTCGGGGCGCAGCTCGGCTTCGAGGACGTCGTCATCGGCGAGCCGTTCCGCGTCGACACCGCGGCGCCGCACTACCGGCTCGCGAAGGAGGCGATGGCCGCGGGCTGGGGGCGCGAGGCGGTCGAGATCGGCATCGGCGGATCGATCCCGTTCATCCCGACGCTCGTCGAGGTCTTCCCGTCGGCGCAGATCCTCGTGACGGGGGTCGAGGACCCCGACACCCGCGCCCACAGCCCGAACGAGTCGCTCCATCTCGGCGTCTTCCGCCGCGCGGTGCTGAGCGAGGCCCTGTTCATCGCCGCGCTCGACGGTCGGGAGTAGAATCGAGGCATGTCCGACACCCTGCTCCTCACCCCGACCACCGAGTCTCCCGAGCACGGCGTCCGCCTCACGGCGCCCGCCGCCCAGAAGGTCGTGCGCCTGCTCCAGCAGGAGGGTCGCGACGATCTGCGACTCCGGCTCGCGGTGCAGCCGGGCGGGTGCTCCGGCCTCATCTACCAGCTCTACTTCGACGAGCGGATGCTCGACGGCGACGCGATCGTCGAGTTCCCGTCGGGCGAGGGCCACGGCGTCGAGGTCGTCGTGGACCGCATGAGCACGCCGTATCTCGAGGGGGCGGTCGTCGACTTCGAGGACTCCATCGAGAAGCAGGGCTTCACGATCGACAACCCGAACGCGGCGGGCTCGTGCGCCTGCGGCGACTCGTTCCACTGAGCCGATAGGGTAGGACTCGTGCGTTCAACTCGACGTCGGAACTGGCTGCTCGTCCCCCTCGGCATCACCACCGCGATCCTCCTGGCCGCCTGCACCCCGCAGGAGCAGGCCGGATTCCTCCCGCAGGGTGAGGCGTTCGGCGAAGGGGCGGTGACGAACCACACCGACCGGATCACCGGGCTGTGGACCACGTCGTGGACGGTGCTGCTCATCGTCGGCCTCATCACGTGGGGCCTGCTGCTGTGGTCGCTCGTCGTCTACCGGCGTCGCCGCGGTCAGACCGGCCTGCCGGTGCAGATGCGCTACAACATGCCGATCGAGTTCCTCTACACGGTCATCCCGTTCATCCTCATCATCGGATTCTTCTCGTTCACCGCCCGTGACATCACCGCGATCGAATCGGAGCCGGCCGGCGGATCGGACATCCACGTCTCCGTCTTCGGCAAGCAGTGGTCGTGGGACTTCAACTACCTCGACGAGGACGTGCACATCGCCGGTATCCAGGCGCAGTACGGCCCCGACGGCTTCATCGACGGACAGAACGTTCCGACGCTCGTCCTTCCGGTCGGCAAGTCGGTGCAGATCGACCTCGAGGCCCGCGACGTCATCCACAGCTTCTGGGTGGTCGACTTCCTCTACAAGAAAGACCTCATCCCCGGCAAGTCGAACGTGATGTACTTCACGCCGACGAAGGAGGGCACGTACCTCGGCAAGTGCGCCGAGCTCTGCGGCGAGTACCACGCGCAGATGCTCTTCAAGGTGGACGTCGTCTCGGAGGCCGAGTACGAGGACTTCATCGCGGCGCTCAAGGCCGATCCCTCGTCGCAGGGCATTCTCGGCCACGAGTACGACCGGAACCAGAACTTCCCGCAGGACGGGATCCACTCGCTGGAGGGTGAGGACCGATGACCAGTACACTCGTCAACCCCGAGACGGGGATCGCGCCCGGCCGCAAGGTCGAGCGCAAGGGCAACGTCCTCGTCAAGTGGATCACCTCGACCGACCACAAGGTCATCGGGTACATGTACCTGATCACCTCGTTCATCTGGTTCCTCATCGGCGGGGTCATGGCGCTGCTCATCCGCGCCCAGCTCGTCGGTCCGGGCATGGACATCATCCAGACCGGTGAGCAGTACAACCAGCTGTTCACGATGCACGGCACGATCATGCTGCTCATGTTCGCGACGCCGCTGTTCGCGGCATTCGCGAACGTCATCATGCCGCTGCAGATCGGCGCGCCCGACGTCGCGTTCCCGCGACTCAACGCATTCGCGTACTGGCTCTACAGCTTCGGCTCGCTCATCGCGGTCGCCGGCTTCCTCACCCCGCAGGGCGCCGCGTCCTTCGGCTGGACCGTGTACGTCCCGCTCTCGGAGACGACCTTCTCCCCGGGCCTCGGCGGCAACCTCTGGGTATTCGGCCTCGGCCTGTCCGGCTTCGGCACGATTCTCGGTGCGGTGAACTTCATCACGACGATCATCACGCTTCGCGCCCCCGGCATGACGATGTGGCGGATGCCGATCTTCAGCTGGAACACGCTCATCACCTCGCTCCTGGTGATCCTCGTCTTCCCCGTCCTCGCGGTCGCGGTGCTCGCGCTCGGTGTCGACCGGGTCTGGGGCGGCCAGATCTACAACCCGGAGAACGGCGGTCCGGTGCTCTTCCAGCACCTGTTCTGGTTCTTCGGCCATCCCGAGGTGTACATCATCGCGCTGCCGTTCTTCGGCATCGTCTCTGAGATCTTTCCGGTCTTCAGCCGGAAGCCGATCTTCGGCTACAAGACCCTCGTCATCGCGACGATCGCGATCGCCGCGCTCTCGGTCACCGTGTGGGCGCACCACATGTACGTCACGGGCTCGGTCCTGCTGCCGTTCTTCTCGCTCATGACGATGATGATCGCCATCCCGACCGGCGTGAAGATCTTCAACTGGATCGGCACGATGTGGCGCGGGTCGGTGACGTTCGAAACGCCGATGCTCTGGTCGATCGGCTTCCTTATCACCTTCGTCTTCGGCGGACTCACCGGCGTCATCCTCGCCTCGCCGCCGCTCGACTTCCATCTCGCCGACACGTACTTCCTCATCGCGCACTTCCACTACGTGGTCTTCGGCACCGTCGTGTTCGCGATGTTCGCCGGATTCTACTTCTGGTGGCCGAAGTGGACGGGCAAGATGCTCAACGAGCGGCTCGGCAAGCTCCACTTCTGGCTGCTGTTCATCGGCTTCCACACGACGTTCCTCGTTCAGCACTGGGCGGGCGTCATGGGCATGCCGCGCCGCTACCGCGACTACCTCGTCGAGGACGGCCTCACCTGGATGAACCAGCTGTCGACGCTCGGCGCGGCGATCCTCGCGATCTCGCTCATCCCGTTCTTCTACAACGTGTGGATCACCGCGCGCCGTGCGCCGAAGGTCACGGTCAACGACCCGTGGGGCTTCGGCCGCTCGCTCGAGTGGGCGACGAGCTGCCCGCCGCCGCGCCACAACTTCGTGTCGATCCCGCGGATCCGGTCCGAGTCGCCGGCGTTCGATCTCAACCACCCGGAGCTCGCCGGTTACCCCGGCGGCGCCTCGGCGGAGGCGATTCCTGCCGGCTCGGGCGTCGACAACGCGGACGGCAAGGGGAACTGACCCATGAAGACCAACATCCTCCTCTTCTGGATCATCTGCGTGTTCTACCTCGCAGCGACGGTGATGTACACGATCTGGACGATCGTCGCGGAAGGCCAGCCCGAGTGGGTCGGCGTCATCGCCATGCTGCTCGCCGCAGCGCTCGGCGCGATGATCGCGACATTCCTCGGCATGGCGTACAAGGCGCAGGGCGGGGAGCTCCCCGAGGACATCAGCACCGCGGACATCGACGACGGCGACCCGGAGATCGGGCACTTCAGCCCGTGGAGCTGGTGGCCCATCACCCTCGCCGCGGCGCTCTCGATCTCCTTCCTCGGCATCGCCGTGGGCACCTGGCTCACCTTCATCGGCGTCCCGCTCATCGCGGTCGCCATGGTCGGCTGGGTCTACGAGTACTACCGCGGGAACTTCGCCCGCTGAGTCACGACTCGTGAAGACGCCCCGAGGGTTTCCCTCGGGGCGTCTTCCGTTTCACGGCCGAGGATCCTCCGTGCGCGCTCAAGCGCTCGCGTCCCCCGTGCGAAGTGCAGGAGAAGTCGGCTCGGCAGCCGCACTGTGCGCGCGGCGTGCCAGTTCCTTCTTCACTTCGCACGGATCCCGGGCGGGGGTACCGGCGGCCCGTTCCTGCGCGGGACCAATACCTGTCGGGTGAGTCGTTCCGCGAGGCTGGAGACTCGGATAGATCACCGATCGCGGCCCGATCGCAGGGCCGCCGGCCTCGTTTCGTGATCCATCCGCATTCTGTGGAGGGCCCGTTGTCTGTGCTGGGCCACATCGTCAGTGGTGGGTGTGCGCTCGGGGAGGGGGAGGGGCACGCACCCCTGGAACGACTGAGGCCGCCATCTCCCGGGGGAGTGGCGGCCTCAGTGCGACGCGGTCGCGGGCCTCAGTGGTGGCTGGAGGCCTCGAGCTCCTTCTGCGTGACCGGTGCGATGCGGTCCTCGAAGAACCAGCGGGACAGGCCCGCGCGGACGTTCTTCCAGAAGCCGATCTTGCCCTCGGCATTCGGCCGGACGATGAGCGGCTCGTACGTCTCGAAGCTCACGAGCTTCCAGCGCTCGTACTCGTCGAGCTGCTCGTGCACCTCGATGTACTCGCCGCCGGGGAGGCGCACGATGCGGCCCGACTCGTAGCCGTGGAGCACGATCTCGCGGTCCTTCTTCTGCAGCCCGATCGCGACCCGCTTCGTCAGCCAGTAGGCGACGATCGGGCCGAAGATGAGCAGCGCCTGGAGCGCGTAGGTGACGTGCTCGACGGCGAGCAGGAAGTGCGTCGCAATGAGGTCGGAGCTCGCCGCGCCCCACATGACGCCGTAGAACGTCACGCCGGCCGCGCCGATCGCGGTGCGGGTCGGGGCGTTGCGCGGACGCTCGGCGATGTGGTGCTCGCGCTTGTCGCCCGTGATCCACGCCTCGAGGAAGGGGTAGATCGCGACGATGATGAGGAAGAGCACCATGATCACCATGGGCACGAGCATGTTGAGCGACAGCGTCAGCGCGCCCTCGCCCCACGGGATCTCGACCTCCCAGCCTGGCGGAATGAGCCGGAGCATGCCGTCCGCGAAGCCGATGTACCAGTCGGGCTGCGTGCCCGCGGAGATCGGGGAGGGGTCGTACGGCCCGTAGTACCAGACCGGCAGGATCTGCATCGTCGAGGCGATGACGACGATCGTGCCGAAGACGAGGAAGAAGAAGCCGCCGGCCTTGGCCGCGAACGTCGGCAGGATGGGCGCCCCGACCACGTTCTTCTTCGTCCGACCGGGCGCCGCGAACTGCGTGTGCTTGTTCACGATGAGCAGGAGCATGTGCACCGCGATGAGTGCGATCACCAGCGCCGGCAGCACCATGATGTGCAGCATGTAGAGGCGGCCGACGATCTCGGTGCCGGGGAACTCGCCGCCGAACATGCCGTACGACATCCACGTGCCGATGAACGGCACCGCCTTGACGAGGCCGTCGATGATGCGCAGGCCGTTGCCCGAGAGCAGGTCGTCAGGCAGCGAATAACCGGTGAAGCCCTCCGCCATCGCGAGGACGAAGAGGAGGAAGCCGACGACCCAGTTGAGCTCGCGCGGCTTCCGGAACGACCCGGTGAAGAAGACCCGGAGCATGTGGAGGCCGATCGACGCGACGAACAGCAGCGCCGCCCAGTGGTGGATCTGCCGGACGAGCAGGCCGCCGCGGATGTCGAACGAGATCTCGAGGACCGAGGCCATCGCCGCGGACATCGGGACGTCCCGCATGGTCTCCATGCCGCCGGTGTAGTACGTGTGCGTCATCGCCGCGTCGAAGAACAGCGTGAGGAACGTGCCCGACAGCAGGATGACGATGAAGCTGTACAGGGCGATCTCGCCGAGCATGAACGACCAGTGGTCGGGGAAGACCTTCCGGCCGAGCGCCTTGACGGCTCCCGAGATGCTCGTCCGCTCGTCGACGTAGTTCGCCGCCCAGTTCACGAACCTGGTGCCGCCGGGCGCCTTCGTGCGGGTGGCGGGACGAGGGGCGGTGGCGGTCACAGGGCACGCTCCCAGTAGCTCGGGCCGACGGGCTCGGCGAAGTCGCTCTGCGCGACGAGGTAGCCCTCGTCGTCGACGGTGATCGGCAGCTGCGGCAGTGGTCGCTTAGCCGGGCCGAAGATGACTGCGGCCTCGCGGGTGATGTCGAACTGCGACTGATGGCAGGGGCACAGCAGGTGGTGCGTCTGCTGCTCGTACAGCGCGACGGGGCAGCCGACGTGCGTGCAGATCTTGGAGTAGGCGACGATGCCGTCGTAGCTCCAGGACTTGCCGCGCTCGCTGTACTCGGAGAGCTGCTCGGGCTTGAGCCGCATGAGCAGCACGACGGCCTTCGCCTTCTCCTCGAGCGGGTGGTCCGACTCGTGCAGCCCTTCCGGGATGACGTGGAACGCAGAGCCGAGGGTGACGTCCGAGGCCTTGATGGGGCGACCCGACGGGTCGATCGTGAGCCGCACGCCGGTGTCCCACATCGTCTTCGCGAGCAGCGGCAGCGGGTCCGCCTCCGGCGCGAGCCCACGCAGGACGACAACCGCCGGGGCAGCCGAGACGACCGCGCCAGTGATGAGCGAGCCCGTGAGGAGCTTGCGGCGGGTGAAACCGGACTCCTCGTTCGCCGTCTTCAGGATCTCGACCGCGGCGGCCCGAGTGTCATCGGTGCCGCGCGTCTCGTGGCGCTCCTCGACGATCTCGTGCCCGTGCATGAGCGCCTTGGCCCAGTGCACGAGGCCGACACCGATCGCGAGGAGGGCGAGGGCGCCGCCGAGGCCGAACAGCATGTTGCTGATGCGGACCGACCAGAGATCGCCCGGGATGATCGGGAGCGCGACGTACGCCGCGACGGAGCCGACGCTGCCGACGACGGCGAGCCAGAACAGCGCGACGATGCCGCGCTCGATGCGCTTGGCCCGGGCCGGGTCCTTGTCGCCGACCCGCTCGCGCTCCGGCGGGAAGCCGGGGTTCTCGATGGCGTCGGACTGGATGAGTGCGGTGCCGGCAGGACGCTCGGGCAGCTCGTGTTCAGACATGAATGCGTTTCCTCCCCGGCTCAGTTCGACTTCGACGTCAGCCAGATGGTGACGCCAACGAGAGCGCCGAGACCGAATATCCAGAGAAAGAGGCCCTCGGACACCGGACCGAGGCCCCCGAGCTCGTAGCCGCCGACGGAGGGCTGCGTCTCGAGGAACTTCAGGTAGGCGATGATGTTCGCCTTGTCCTCGGGCGTGATGTTCGCGTCGTTGAAGACCGGCATGTTCTGCGGGCCGGTCAGCATGGCCTCGTAGATGTGGGCGGGCTCGATGCCCATGAGCCCCGGTGCGAACTTGCCCTGCGTGAGGGCCCCGCCGGCGCCGACCACGTTGTGGCACATCGCGCAGTTGATGCGGAAGAGCTCGCCGCCGAGCGCCAGGTTCGTGCCCGAGGCGAGCAGCTCGTCGGACGGGATCGCCGGGCCGGGGGAGACGTCCGCGACATAGGCCGCGAGGGCCGCGATCTGCGTCTTCGTGAACTGGACGGGCTTCTCCATCGCCTGCGGGCCGGTCATCGCCATCGGCATCCGGCCGGTGCCGACCTGGAAGTCGACCGACGCGGCGCCGACGCCGATGAGCGAAGGCGCGTCGGCGGTGCCGGTGAGGTCGAGGCCGTGGCAGGACGCGCAGTTCGCGTCGAAGAGCTTCTCGCCCTGCGCGACGAGCGCGGCGGTGTCGGTCGCGTCATCCGCGCCGGCAGGAATCGTCGCCAGCGCGTACGCGCCGCCGGTGCCGAGGAGGGCCGCGCCGATGAGCGCGAGCGTCGCGAGCGGGTGGCGACGGCCGCGCTTGCGCGGCTTGTCGGTCATGTCAGTCATGTGGTCGTTGCTCCCAGTCGTCGTCACGTCGCGGCTCATTGCAGGAGATAGATGACGGCGAAGAGGGCGATCCACACGACGTCCACGAAGTGCCAGTAGTACGAGATCGCGATGGCGCTCACCGCCTCGCGGTGGGTGAAGCGCTTCACCGCGTAGAAGCGGCCGATCACGAAGAGGAAGGCGACGAGGCCCGCGGTCACGTGCAGACCGTGGATGCCGGTCGAGAAGTAGAAGATCGTGCCGTAGGCGCTCGAGTTGAGCGTGAGGTACTCGCTCGTGAGCAGCGCGTACTCGTAGACCTGGCCGACGACGAAGATCGCGCCCAGGATGAACGAGAGCCAGAACCACTCGGTCGCACCCCACTTGCGAAGATTCCAGGGACCGCCGGTGCGCCTGGCCTGCAGTCGTTCGGCGGCGAACACGCCGAACTGCGCGGTGAACGAGGACAGCACCAGGATCGAGGTGTTGACCGTCGAGAACGGCACCGTCAGCTTCTCGGTCTCGATCGCCCAGAGCTCGGGCGAGGTCGAGCGGAGGGTGAAGTACACCGCGAAGATCGCCGCGAAGAACATCACCTCGCTGCCCAGCCAGACGATCACGCCGACCTGCGTGACATTGGGGCGATTCACCGTCGGGGGTGCCAGCGCTGCAGTGCTCACGAGACCATTATGGCCGAACTCGGGAGGGTGCGTGGCCGACAAGCGGGCCGTCGGAGGGTTCGACCTAGAATCTCGGCATGCGACCCGACACGAGCTGGCCCGTCGTCCTCTCCTCGCTCGCCGCGGGCGAGGACCTCACGATCGGGCAGGCCGATTGGGCCATGAGCGAGGTCATGCGCGGCGAGGCATCGGGCGCGCAGATCGGCGCATTGCTGCTCGGACTCCGGGCGAAGGGGGAGACGGTCGACGAGATCGTCGGATTCCGGGACGCGGCACTGCGCAGCGCCACCGCGCTCGACGTGCCCGCGCGCGTCCTCGACATCGTCGGCACGGGGGGCGACGCGCTCGGCGGCATTCTCAACATCTCCTCGGCCGCATCGGTGATCGCCGCCGCCGCGGGCGTCCCGGTCGTCAAGCACGGCAACCGTGCCGCGAGCTCGTCATCCGGCGCCTCCGACGTGCTCGCCGAGCTCGGCGTCGACATTCAGATCCCCGCGGAGCGGATCGCTGCGGTCTTCCACCGGGTCGGCATCACGTTCGCGAACGCCGCGGTGCTCCATCAGGGCTTCCGGCACGCGGGCCCGCCGCGTCGCGAGCTCGGCATCGCGACCCTGTTCAACATCCTCGGTCCGCTGTGCAATCCGGCGAGGCCGGAGGCCTCGGCGGTCGGCGTCGCCGACGTGGAAAGCGTGCCGCTCATCGTCGGCGTCTTCCAGACCCGCGGTGCGACGGCCCTCGTCTACCGCGGCGACGGCGGGATCGACAAGCTCACGACGACGGGGCACTCCCGGCTCTGGGAGATCAGCACCGGCTCGGTGCGCGAGCACGACATCGACCCGACGGAGCTCGGGATCCCGCTCGCGTCGCCGGCGGCGATCCTCGGGCAGGATCCTGCCTACAACGCCCAGGCGATCCGCTCGATCCTCGCGGGAGACCGGGGCCCGCATCGCGACATCGCGCTGCTCAACGCGGCCGCGGGGCTCGTCGCCTATCGCCTCTCGGAGGACCGCACGCAGTGGGACGTCCCGATCCGCGAGCGGCTCGCGCAGCAGCTCGTCGTCGCCGCCGAGGCGGTCGACTCCGGCGCGGCCGCGGCGAAGCTCGAGGCCTGGGCCGCCGCGACGGCCTGAGCCGGCGACCGGTCAGTCGAGCCAGTCGAGGGAGCGCTCGATCGCGCGGTGCCACCGGGCGAGCCGGTGCTCGCGCTCCGACGGCTCGATCCCGGGCTCCCAGCGCACGTCCTCGCGCCAGAGACCGCGCAGCTCGTCGAGCCCCGACCAGAGGCCGACGGCGAGGCCCGCGGCCGTGGCGGCGCCGAACGCGGTCGTCTCGATGACGGCCGGTCGCACTACGGGGATGCCGAGGATGTCGGCCTGGAACTGCATGAGCCGATCGTTGACGCTCATCCCACCGTCGACCCGGAGCTCGGCGAGCGGCACCGCGGTGTCTCGCGCGACGGCGTCGATGACGTCCCAGGCCTGGAACGCGGTCGCCTCGAGCGCGGCGCGCGCGATGTGCGCCTTCGTCGAGAACCGGGTGAGGCCGACGATCGTGCCGCGCGCATCCGGCCGCCAGTACGGCGCGAAGAGCCCGCTGAAGGCCGGGACGAAGTAGACATCGCCGGAGTCCTCGACGCTCGTCGCGAGCGCCTCGACCTCCGCCGAGGTCCGGATGATGCCGAGGCTGTCGCGCAGCCACTGGACGAGCGAGCCGGCGACGGCGACGGAGCCCTCGAGCGCGTAGCTCGCAGGCCCGTCCCCGAGGCGGTAGGCGACGGTCGTGACGAGCCCCGCGGTCGACTGCACCGGCTCCTCGCCCGTGTTGACGATGAGGAATGTGCCGGTCCCGTACGTCTGCTTCGACTCGCCGCGCGAGAAGGCGGCCTGGCCGAAGGTGGCCGCCTGCTGATCGCCGAGGATGCCGGCGATCGGCACCCCGCCGAGGGGACCGCCGACGACATGGCCGTAGACCTCCGAGGACGAGCGGATCTCCGGGAGCATCGCGCGGGGAATGCCCCAGGCGTCGAGGAGCTCGGGCGACCAGTCGAGCGTCGCGAGATCCATGAGCAGCGTGCGCGACGCATTCGTCACATCGGTCGCGTGGATGCCGCCGTCGGGGCCGCCGGTGAGGTGCCAGAGCAGCCAGCTGTCCGGCGTGCCGAAGAGGAGGTCGCCGGCGGCCGCCCGCTCGTGCGCGCCGGGGACGGCGTCGAGGATCCACGCGATCTTGCTCGCGGAGAAGTACGTCGCGAGGGGGAGGCCCGTCTGCGCCCGGAAGCGGTCGGGGTCGCCCGCGGCGATGCGGTCGACGAGGTCCTGCGTGCGGGTGTCCTGCCAGACGATCGCGCGATGGATCGGGCGGCCCGTCGCGCGATCCCACACGATCGTCGTCTCCCGCTGGTTCGTGATGCCGATCGCGGCGATGGCGGCGGGGGAGAGGTGGGCGGCGCCGAGCGCCTGGCCGAGCACCGCGCGTGTGCTGCGGAGGATCTCGTCGGCGTCGTGCTCGACCCAGCCGGATTCGGGGAAGTGCTGCCGGTGCTCGAGCTGGCCGCTGCCGACCGGCGTGCCGCTGCGATCGAAGACGATGGCCCTCGTCGACGTCGTGCCCTGGTCGATCGCGAGGACATGGGTGGGCTGCGCTGCCATGCGCCGAGCCTAGCTACTGGCTGACGGGGCGCACCTGCACCCCGAGACTGGCGACCCAGTCCCGGATGACGTCGCGCTGGGCGTCGTCGCAGACCTGGCCGTACCCGTAGGTCACGTCCCAGTAGCTGGCGCCGGAGGCCCAGACCCGCTCCTCGAGGCTCCAGGCGTCGAGCATCGTGAGGGCGTAGCAGTCGGCCATCGTCTCGTTGTCGCCGCCGAATGCGCCGAGCGCGTCGACCGTCGGCAGCGGGTTCGTGAACTGGAGGACGTGGGCGAATTCGTGGTAGGCGACGAGCGTCTCACCCCACTCCGTGCGGTACGGCTGCGCGAAGCCGTCCACGTCGAGGTGGATGATGAGCGGCTCGCCACCCCACACGCAGCCGAGCGCCTCCGTCTGGCACACGGCCCCGGCGTCGCCCCAGACCGTCTCGACGAACCCGCGCCCGAGCTCGTCGATGAGCGTCTCGGCGAGCGTCCCGGAGGCATTCGTGCCAACGCGGGCGTCGGCCTCGGCGAGGACTGCGGCGAAGTCGGCCGTGAGCACGTCGATCTCCGCGGTGTAGCGCCGCACGGCGGCGACGTCATGCCGGTCCTTCCACGCGTAGCCGGCGAGGAGCTCGATGCGGCCGAAGTCGACGAGGCTCGCCGCCGGGACGCCGTCGAAGCGTGCGACGGTGTCCATGAGCGCGCCCATCGACTGGCCGAAGGTCTCCTTCTCGTCGAGCTGCTCGCGCTGCTCGTCGAGGCGCCGCTGGCGATCCTCGAGCTCCTCGATCGTGCGGTCGAGCTCTCCGGTCGTCTGCTCGAGCGCGGACCTCGTCTGGAGGAGGAATGCGGTGAGCAGCGCGATCGCGGCGATGGCGATGGCGAGGAGCACGCCGAGCGCGATGAGCCAGCCCTTGCCCGTGGACCGCCGCCGCGGGCGGGTGGGCGGCTCCGCCGACGCGGCGGGATACGGGGTGAGGCCGCCGGGCGACATCGCGGATCCGGGCGATGGCTGGGGGAGCGGCGGCGGCTCGGCCGGCGGGAGGGTCACCCGGCTACTGAACCACACCAGCGCGCCGCGTGGCGTGGACGAGCGCCGTGAGCTCGTCACGCAGCGCTTCGAGGCGCGCGATCGGCAGGCCGAGCCGCTGCACGATGGTCCGGGGCACCTCGAGCGCTCGGCCGCGCAGCGCGGTGCCGGCCTCGGTGGGCCGGAGTGCGAAGGTGCGGTCGTCGCCCTCGACGGCGAGGCGCTCGACGAGCCCGAGCGCCTCGAGTCGCTTGACGAGCGGGGTGAGCGTCGCCGGGTCGAGGTGCAGCGTGTGCGCGAGCTCGCCGAACCGCAGGGGCGCGCCGCCCCAGAGCGCGAGCATGACGAGGTACTGGGGATGGGTGAGCCCGAGCGGCTCGAGGACGGGACGGTAGAGGTTGATGACGCTGCGGCTCGCGACCGAGAGCCCGAAGCACACCTGGCGGTCGAGCTCGAGCGGATCGACGTCGTCGGGGAACTCGAGCTCGTCCATGCCGTCAGGGTACTGCTACACTTCGTTTGTGCACAAACGATACGCCTGGTCGTTCATCACGACGCCGTGGGATGGGCAGCCAGGATTCTGGGCCGCATGGAATCGCCTCATGTATCTCTGGGAGGGACCGGCGCAGCTCGGCGACCCGGGGGAGGCGCCGCCCGAGCCGACGACGCATGCCGCGTGCCCGCTGTGCGGGGCGTCGATGAGCGCGCACGGCATCAATCGCGACGGGCCGAACGGCCGCACGCTCCTGCACTGCCCGAGGCCGACGACGGAGTCGTTCACGTCGGCCAAGCCGGAACCGGGTCACCAGGACGCGGGGGAGTAGTCCTTGAGGAAGACCCCGTAGAGGTCCTCGCCGGCCTCGCCGCGCACGATCGGGTCGTAGACTCGCGCGGCGCCGTCGACGAGGTCGAGGGGCGCGTGGAAGCCCTCCTCGGCGAGCCGCACCTTCGTCGGGTGGGGCCGTTCGTCGGTGATCCAGCCGGTGTCGACACTCGTCATGAGGATGCCATCGGTCTCGAACATCTCTCTGGCGCTCGTGCGCGTGAGCATGTTGATCGCCGCCTTCGCCATGTTCGTGTGCGGGTGGCCCGGGCCCTTGTAGCCGCGGCCGAACACGCCCTCCATCGCACTGACGTTGACGACGTAGGTGCGGCGGGCGGGGGAGGCAGCCAGGGAGGCGCGCAGCTTGGAGATGAGGATGAATGGGGCGGTCTCGTTCGCGAGCTGCACCTCGAGGAGCTCGAGCGGCTCGACGGCCTCGACGCCGCGCGTCCAGGAGTTGATGTCGGCGAGGTCAGGGACGAGACCACCGGCGTCGATCGCGGTGCCGGCGGCGAGCCGCTCCAGGGAGGAGGAGCCGGGGGACAGCGCCTGGGCGGTGAGCGCATCGGCCTGTGCGGCGGCGGCCGCGAGGATGGGGTGGGCCGCGACCGAGCGCTCGAGGGCGAGCGGGTGCGCGTCGTTCGTGTGGCCGAACGTCTGCAGGGCGGGCAGCGGGCCGTCGGGCAGCGGCGCGAGCTCGGCGTCGACGAGGTGCTGGTAGGCCCCGCGCGAGCGGCGGACGGTCTGCGCCGCATTGTTGATGAGGATGTCGAGCGGCCCCTGCTCGGCGACCGACTCGGCGAGGGCGACCACCTGCGCCGGATCGCGCAGGTCGATCCCGACGATGCGGAGCCGGTCGAGCCACTCGGCGGAGTCAGGGAGCGAGGTGAATCGCCGGACGGCGTCGCGGGGGAAGCGGGTGGTGATCGTGGTGTGCGCGCCGTCGCGCAGCAGCCGCAGGGCGATGTACATGCCGATCTTCGCCCGGCCGCCAGTGAGCAGCGCCCGCTTGCCGGTGAGCACGGTGCGGGCGTCGCGCTTGCGGTGGCTCATCGCCGCGCAGTCGGGGCACAGCTGGTGGTAGAAGGCGTCGACGACGGTGTAGGACTGCTTGCAGATGTAGCAGGCGCGCGCCCGGAGCAGCACCCCGGCGCTGCGCTGGGTCGCCGTGCCGGAGAGGGGAATCCCGCGGGTCTCGTCGTCGATGCGATCGGGGGCGCCGGTCGCGGTCGCGGCGACGACGGCCCGATCGTTCGCCTGAATGCGCGCGCGGGTGTTGAGCTTGCGCACGCGCTTCGCGTCCTTGATCATCACCGCCGCGGCATTGCGCACGGTGACGAATCGCGGATCGTCGCTGCCGAGCTTCGCGACCGCGTCGAGCACACGCAGCGTCACCGCGAGGTCGTCGGGGTCGATGCCGCTCGTGGCGGACTGCTCGTCGGAAGTCACGTGCGATTGTCTCATCGGCGGCAGTGGGTCTCGGCCCGCGGACGATTGCGGGGCGGTGCTCGAATTCTTAAACTGACATAATCGTGATTATCGGTGTACTCTGAGGAGGTGAGACGCGCCGCAGGGGCGCACCGTCCGCCACCGCATAGGCTCTGCTGGTGACGACGAGGAGCCGGCTGCCATGAGCGCCGTCCTCACCGCATTCGCCGTCGTCGGCGTCGCGATCCTCGTCGGCTACGTCATCGGACGCATCGACCTGCTCGGCGGCCATGCCCGGTACGTGCTGAGCCGGCTGAGCTTCTTCGTGCTGTCGCCGTTCCTGCTGTTCGTCGTGCTGTCCGAGGCGGACATCGCCGTGCTGTTCTCGAACCTGCTGCCGATCTCGATGATCGCAGCGTTCGCGATCATCATCCCGTTCTGGCTCGTGTCGCGCCTGGTCTGGAAGCGCTCGCTCGGCGACACCGTCATCGGCGCCCTCGCGGCCGGCCAGGTGAACTCGAACAACATCGGCATCCCGTTCTCGGTGTACCTGCTCGGCAGCGCCGCATTCCCCGCGCCCGTCATCTTCTTCCAGCTGCTCATCCTCACGCCGATGTCGATGGCGCTGCTCGAGGCGGCCCGCAGCGGCGGCCGCTCCTTCGGCCGCATCCTGCTCCAGACGCTGCGCAACCCGGTCCTCATCGGCTCCGCCCTCGGCGTCGGCATGTCGCTCCTCGGCTGGCGGCTGCCGGACATCCTGCACGACCCGTTCCACATGATCGCCGACGCGGCGATCCCGATCCTGCTGCTCAACTACGGCATCTCACTGCACGGCCAGCGCGTCCTCACGACGCGGGGCGTGCGCCGCGATGTCCTCCTCGCGACGGCGCTCAAGCTCGTCGCGATGCCGGTCATCGCATGGGCCCTCGGCGTCTTCGTCTTCCGGATCGAAGGCATCGAGCTCGCGGCCGTCGTCGTGCTCGCCGCGCTGCCGACCGCGCAGAACGTGTTCAACCACGCGCAGCGCTTCGACTACGGCGAGATCGTCGCCCGTGACGTCATCTTCCTCACGACGCTCGGCTGCATCCCGGTGCTGCTCCTCGTCTCGCTGCTGCTGCTGTGAGCCGAGGCGGGCGCGGTGGCGCGGACGCGAGCTCCGGGAGGAATGCGCGTGGCGCCGCCGATCACCGCGGCGGCGCGAACCGCGCGACGAGCTCCGGCAGCTCCCGAGGCGCATACGGGGCGCCGCTGCGAAGCAGCTCCTCGAGGGCCCACCACCGCACGTCCTTGACCGTGAGTCGCTCCTCGGGGGTCCAGAACTCGCGGGACGGCTCGAACGCGGCATCGACGGCGTGGACGAAGAAGCTCCAGTGGGCGAATGAATGCCGTGCCGCCGCTCGGCGCACCGGGAACTCCACCTCGTGGACCACCGAGCCGAGCGAGTCGACGCGGAGCCCGGTCTCCTCGTGCAGCTCGCGGATCGCGGTGTCCTCGGGGCGCTCCCCGGACTCCGCTCCCCCGCCGGGCGTGATCCAGCGGCCCTCGCCCGGCGAGTCGGTGAACTCCTCGAGGAAGAGCAGGAATCGGCCCGCCGGGTCGAAGAGGAGGATCCGGCTCGCGAAGCGAGTGCTGCCGTCGCCCACGCCTCAGCCGGTGAAGGAGCTGACGTCGCCGACGTAGCGGGTGTGGTCGGCCGGGATCGGCTTGACGGCGGCGAGCGCGACCTCGGCCGCGAACTCCCCCACGTTGTAGAGCCGGCCCGCGGTCGCCTTGCGCGCCGCGATGACGCCGGGCTGTGCGCGCTCGAGGAGCGTCGCGGTGATCGTGCCCTCGATCATGTCGCCGGAGACGACGACGAAGCCGATGCCGGCGGCCTCGAGCTCGGGGATCCGGGCGCGGAGTGCGTCCTCCCCCGCGCGCTTGGAGCGCGCGACGGGCTCGTACTCGGGCATCGTCGGGATCGTCTCGATGAAGTGCGCCTGGTGGCTGGTGACGAAGACGACGCGGGAGCCCTCGCCGAGGAGCGGGAGGAAGGCGTCGAGGACGGCGAGCTGCGCATCGCGGTTGAGCCGCATCGCATAGTCCTCCCCCAGCCCGGCCTCCATGCCGCCCGAGGCGTTGAGCACGAGCAGGTCGAGGCCCCCCGTGGTCGCGCGGACCTGCTCGACGGCCGCGGCGACCGACTCGCCGTCGGTGAGATCGGCGCCGACGGCATGTGCGCTCGCCCCCGAGGCGGTGAGCTCGGCGACGACCTTCTCCGCCCGCGCCGCCTTGTTGCGGTAGTTGATGAAGACCGTCGCGCCGGCGGCCGCGAGGTAGCGCGCGGTGTCCGCACCGATGCCGCGCGAGGAGCCCGTGACGAGGGCGCGTCGGCCCGCGAGCGAGCCAGGGGCGAGAGGGGTCTGGGCGGTGCTCATGGTGCCTCGACCCTATTCGATCCGCGAGGGCGCGATCCGCATTTCCGGTGTCGGCGGCGACTGCTAGCGTCGGGGGTGACCGCAAGGAGCGCGCATGCCCGATCTCACCCAGTGGACCTGGATCGTGTGGCTGTCGCTCGCGCTCATCTTCATCGTCATCGAGATCTTCACGCTCGAGTTCACCTTCGCGATGCTCTCGGCCGGCGCACTGCTCGGCGGCCTCGGCACGACCCTGCTCGGCGGGCCGTGGTGGCTGCAGATCCTGCTCGCGGCGACGCTCGCCGCCCTGCTGCTCTTCCTCATCCGACCGGCGCTGCTCCGATTGCTGCGTTCGAGCGAGGATCGCACGAAGCACAACATCGATGCGATCGCCGAGCAGATCGGGCGGGTCGAGGCCGCGTTCGTCGACGGCCGCGGCGAGGTGAAGCTCGACAACGGGGAGCGCTGGTCGGCGCGGCTGCCGGACGGCGAGATGGCTGTGCTCGCACCGGGTGACGAGATCACGGTGGTGCGCGTCATCGGTGCGACGGTCGAGGTCCGACCGCGCTACGACGAGAGGACATGAGCATGATCGACTTCGGCGTCTGGATCGGGCAGATCTTCGTGGTGGGCCTGCTCATCGTCGTGGGCATCTTCGTGCTCACGGTGATCATCCGCTCGATCCGGATCATCCCGCAGGCCTATGTCGGCATCGTCGAGCGGCTCGGCCGCTACAGCAAGACGCTGCAGCCCGGTCTCAACCTCCTCGTCCCGTTCATCGACCGGCTCCGCCCGCTCGTCGACATGCGGGAGCAGGTCGTGTCGTTCCCGCCGCAGCCGGTCATCACCGAGGACAACCTCGTCGTGTCGATCGACACGGTCATCTACTTCCAGGTCACCGACGCCAGGGCCGCGACCTACGAGATCGCCAACTACATCGCGGCCGTCGAGCAGCTCACGACGACGACGCTGCGCAACGTCGTCGGCGGACTCGATCTCGAGGAGACGCTGACGAGCCGCGACAACATCAACGGCCAGCTGCGCTCGGTCCTGGACGAGGCGACGGGCAAGTGGGGCATCCGCGTCGGCCGGGTCGAGCTCAAGGCGATCGACCCGCCGCAGTCGATCCAGTCGTCCATGGAGCAGCAGATGCGGGCCGAGCGGGACCGCCGCGCGGTCATCCTCACCGCCGAGGGCATGAAGCAGTCGCAGATCCTCGAGGCCGAGGGCCAGCGTCAGGCGCAGATCCTCAAGGCCGAGGGCGAGGCGAAGGCGGCGATCCTGCGCGCACAGGGCGAGGCCGAGGCGATCCAGACGGTCTTCGGCGCCATCCACGCCGGCAACCCCGACGAGAAGCTCCTCGCCTATCAGTACCTGCAGACGCTGCCGAAGCTCGCCGAGGGCGACGCGAACAAGCTCTGGATCGTGCCGAGCGAGCTCACCGAGGCGCTCAAGCAGTTCGGCCGGGGCTTCGGCGGGGCACCGAAGGCCTGAGACCCGCGTGAAGCCGTACTTCGACTCCCCCGCAC
>CAKUJB010000020.1 GCA_934661165.1 uncultured Microbacteriaceae bacterium
CAGGTTTGGCCCGCGGTCGCCAGCGGCGCGCCCGCCGAGTGTGCATATTTCTGCCGAGCGTGCATGAACGTTTGCGCACGTTCGGCGCATTCATGCACACTCGGCGGGCGCGAGGCCGCCGACTGGAGGAATGCGCGGGGCGGCGCACCTGAAAAACGCGCGGGTCAGCCGCCGGCGAAGGGCGGCAAGACGTCGACGATCGTGTCGGCGTCGAGCGGGGTGGTCGGGTCCTCGCGGCGCGAGCCCGCGACGAGCACGGCGCAGAGCGGCAGGATCGCGGCGAGCCCGGGATGATCGGCGCCGAGCCCGGCGCGGAGCGACGCGAGGTCGACCTCGCTGCGGATCTCCTCCTCGCGGCCCGCGGCCTCCTCGGCGGCGGCGAAGAACCTCACGCGAGCCATCAGCGAGCACCCCCTTCGGCGCCCGACTGCCACTCGCGGGCGGCATCGGCGAGCTCCGCGATGCGGGCGTCGACGTCGGCGGCCGCACCGCCCTCGACCCCCGCGAGGAGCCCGGCGATGAATGCGGTGACCGGCGCGGCAGGTCGCGTCACCGAATGCGCGGCGACGGCCGCGAGGTCGAGGATGGCGTCGGTCGGCACCTGGTCCTCGCGGAGGTCGTAGCGCGCGCGCAGCGCGGCGACCCACTCGGGGATGCCGTCGGGGAGCGTGGTGTCGGACATGCGGCCATCCTCGCATGAGTCGTTGCAGTGCGCCTCGGGGTCGCGGAGCCCGGCCCGGGCGGGAGCTCGGGGTCGGTCGGCACGGCGGCTCGAGGGCGTACCGTACAAGTCATGCGCGCCACGGTCATCACGGTCTCGAATCGCTCCTCCCGCGGCGAGCGCCCCGACACGAGCGGGCCGATCGCCGTCGAGCGGCTCGAGGCCGACGGCTGGGAGGTCGACGCGGTGCTCATCCCCGACGGCGCCGCCGAGGTCGAGGCCGCGCTGCGCGCCGCGCTCGACGCCGGGGCGCGGCTCATCATCACCTCGGGCGGCACGGGCGTCACGCCGCAGGACCTCACACCGGAGGGCACCGCCCCCGTCATCACGACCGCGCTGCCCGGCATCGCCGAGGCACTCCGGCAGCGCGGGGCGGCCGCGGTCCCGACCGCGATCCTCTCGAGGGGCCTCGCGGGCATCGCCGAGTCGGCCGCGGGCGGCGCGCTCATCGTCAACCTGCCCGGCTCGCCTGGCGGCGTGCGCGACGGCATGGCGGTCGTGCTGCCCGTCGCCCGGCACGCGATCGACCAGCACGCCGGCGGCGACCACTAGGGTTCGCCGCGTCGTGCGGCCGCGCCTGAGGTCGTGCGGCGCTGATCATCGTCGGCCGCTGCCTCGATCGCCGCGCCTGCCCGCGGTCAGGCCTCGAGCCGCGCCTTCGCCGCGTCGTAGTCCTGCCACGTGTCGATGTCGGCGACGACCGCCGTCTCGACGCGCACGCGGCGCAGGTCGAGCCCGCCGGTGATGGCGCGCAGCGGGGCGTCGCGCGGCCCGTCCGGCAGCGCGGCGATCGCCTCCCGGAGCGCGGCGACGCGGTAGCGCGCGGCGAGCCACTGCTCGCGCCCGTCGGGATCGACGAGCACCGTGCCGTCGCGCCCGGCGCCATTGCCGGACGCCCCGCCCGCGAGCCCCTCGCCCACGAGCGCCGCGACGACGAGGTCGGGCCGCACGAGGTCCCCGGCGAGCACGATCACCTCATCGGCGCCGAGCCCTAGGAGTCCGGCGGCCAGCGCCGCGGCCGGTCCGTCGCCGGTCTCGGCGCCGACGTGCACGACGGGCGCGAGGCCCGCATTCCTCACCGCCGTGAGCGCGCGCTCGCGGAGCGTCGAGCCGGCGAGCGGGAGCCCCGGCTTGTCGATCCCGCCCATGCGCGTGCCCCGGCCGCCGGCGATGATGATCGCGGCGACGGCGGCACCCGCGTCATTCACCGGGGCGCGACCAGTCGCCGGACTTGCCGCCGGTCTTCGCGACGATGCGGATCGACTCGAGCGACGTCGCCTTGTCGAGCGCCTTCACCATGTCGACGACGGCGAGGCCCGCGACCGCGACGGCGGTGATCGCCTCCATCTCGACGCCGGTGCGGTCGGCGGTGCGGACCGTCGCCTCGATCTCGACGCCGTGGTCCTCGACCGCCAGGTCGACGACGACGCCGTGGACGCCGATGACATGGGCGAGCGGCAGGAGATCGGGGACGCGCTTCGCCGCGGCGATCCCGGCGACGCGTGCGACGGCGAGGACGTCGCCCTTCGGCACCGAGCCGTCGCGGAGCGCCTCGACGACGGGCGGCGCGCAGCGCACGACGCCCCGCGCGGTGGCGGAGCGCACGGTCGGCTGCTTCGCCGTGACGTCGACCATCCGGGCGTGCCCGGTGTCGTCGAGATGGGTGAATGCGCGCGGCGAGGACTCGGTCACGTCACCAGCATCCCACCCTCGCCCGGGCGGCGGCAGGGCGTCAGGTCATGACGAAGTACGAGATCCCCATCCCGGCGGCGATCGCGGCACTGATGATGAGCTCCGCGCGGGCCGGGAGCGCCTCGCCGCGGCGGATGCCGCGCGGCGCGACGCGGAGCTGGGCGAGAAAGCGGACCGTCGCGACGAGGAAGACCGCGGCGAAGAGATACGTGAGCGCGGTCATCCACAGCGACAGGTTCCACAGCGGCGGCACGTCTACCCCGGCGGTGCTCAGCACGACGGCGCCGTGCGCGTGCAGACCCGCGCCGTCGAGTGGCGGCGCGGCCACGTGACCGGGCAGCTGCCCCGCCTCGATCGGCACGGCGCCGTGATGCCCCGCCGACGGCAGGTACGGCATGAGCACGACCATCCACACCATGCCGAGCATCATCGTGACGTGGTACCAGGCGACGAGCCGGTGCCCGTGGTGCCCCGCGCACGGGCCGACCGCGACGTTGGGCCGCGCGAGCGTCAGCACCGCGTAACCGAGCGCGATCGCCGCGAAGATCCCGATCCAGACGAGGTCCGGCACGACCATGAACCAGTGCCACGGCATGAGCGCCATCGCCGCGAGCATGACGACATGGGCGGCGTAGGACACCCGGTCGACTCCGACTTCGAGGAGGAGGCCGTGCCGCTCGTCAGCCCAGGAGCATGACGTCGACGAGGTCGCCGACCTCGACGCGCACGACCTCCGCGGGCACGATCGCGAACGCCTCGGCGAGCGCGAGCCCGCCGGCGCGATTCGAGATCGAGCCGCCCGGGTGCGCGGGGGCGACCGTCCACTGCGCGGGGTCGGACCGGTCGATGCGCGCGGGCAGGTACTGGCGGCGGCCGCGCGAGGGCGCCCAGGGCGCCCCGGCGGGGAGCCGGATCCGGTCGCGCAGGAGTTGGCTGCGACCCTGCATCGCGAGGAGCGCGGGCCGCACGAACACCTCGAACGACACCGCGACCGACACCGGATTGCCCGGGAGCCCGAAGAGCAGCACGCCCTCGGGCGTGACCCCGAAGCCCTGCGGCTTGCCCGGCTGCATCGCGACCTTCTCGAAGGCCATCGCGCCGCTCGGCCCGAGCGCCTGCTTGACCGGCTCGTAGGCGCCGGCGCTCACCCCGCCCGACATGATGACGGCATCCACGCCGAGCTCGAATGCGCGGCGCAGCACCTCGGTCAGCTCGCCAGGATCATCGCCCACCGACGTGCGGAGCACCACCTCGCCGCCCGCCTCGGTGATGTCGGCGGCGAGGACGAACGAGTTCGATTCGGAGATCTGCCCCCGCTCGAGCGCCGTGCCGGGCGGCATGAGCTCGGAGCCCGTCGAGATGACGGCGACGCGCGGCCGCGCCGCGACCGCGACCGTTCCCGTGCCGGCCGCCGCGATCGCGGAGATCTGGAGCGCCCGGATCTCGACGCCGGCGGGCAGCACGAGCGCCCCGACCTGCGCGTCGGCGCCGACGAGCCGGACGTCGCCGCCCGGTCGCGGCGGGGACGTGATCGACACGGTGCCGCCGACCTGCGCGGCGAAGCCCTCGACGGTGTCCTCGACCGGGACGACTGCATCCGCGTCGGAGGGGAGGGCGGCCCCCGTCATGATCCTTGCGGCCTCGCCGGAAGCGATGGCCGGGTCCGTCGGCGAGCCGGCCGGCACGTCGGCGGCGACGCGGAGGACGACGGGCGCCGCGGCGCTCGCCTCGCGGACGTCATCGGCGCGGACCGCGAAGCCGTCCATCGCGGAATTCGTGAATGCGGGGATCGGCACCGCGGCGGTCACCGGCTCGGCGGTCGTGCGGCCGTGCGCGTCGGTGAGCGCGACGCGCTCGCTCGGCAGCGCGCGCACGGTGGCGAGGACGATGTCCCGCTGCGCCTCGACCGACCTCATGCCGGCACGCGGGTCGCGGGCTGCAGCGCGATCTCCCGCTGCCGCGCGCCGAGCCCGTCGATGAAGAGGATCCGGCCGAAGAGGGGCGTGCCGGTGCCGGTGACGAGCTTGATCGCTTCGGTCGCCATGAGCGCGCCGACTTGGACCGTCAGCGCGCCGAGGACGCCGACCGCGGCGCACGTCGGCGGTTCGCCGGTCGTCTCGGGGTCGAAGAGGTCGCGGAGGAGGATCGGCCCGAGGCCCTCCGGCGGGGCGCTCCAGAAGACGGTGAGCTGCGCGTTCCACTCCTGGAGGGTGCCCCAGACGAGCGGCACCCCGAGCGCCTCGCACGCCGCCGCGACCGCGGTCCGCGTCGCCATGGTGTCCGAGCCGTCGAGCACGACGTCGCAGCCGCGGAGCAGCGACTCGGCGTTGTCCTCGTCGAGGCGGACCGCGTGCGGGACGACGATCGTCTCGGGGGAGATGCCCTGGATCGTCTCGATCGCGGAGTCGAGCTTCGGGCGGCCGACGTCGCCGACGCCGTGGATGACCTGGCGGTGGAGGTTGCTGAGGTCGACGACGTCGTCGTCGATGAGCACGATCCGGCCGATGCCCGCGGCGGCGAGCGCGAGGAGCGCGCCGGAGCCGAGCCCGCCGGCGCCGACGACGCCGATCGTGGCGCCCGCGAGGCGCCGCTGGCCGATGGGACCGAAGCCCGCGAGCGCCGCGTGCCGGACGGTCCGCGCGCGCTCGGCGTCGCTGAGCGCGGCCACGGGTTCGACGAGCGGAGGCAGGCCCATGTCGCCAGTCTATCCGGGGATGACCACCGCATTCGCGGATATACAGGGGTGGGTACAGACGCAGATGCGTGGATATGGTGGTGGCATGCACAGCTACCGCATCGCCGACGCGGCCCGTCTCCTCGGCGTGAGCGACGACACCGTGCGGCGGTGGGTCGAGCAGGGCGCGCTGCCGACGACGGGGGCCGCGCCCGCCGAGATCCCCGGCGAGGCGCTCGCGGCGCTCGCCCGAGAGCGGGCGGACGCCGCGCCCGACCCGACCGACCGGCTCTCGAGCGCGCGCAACCGGTTCGTCGGCCTCGTCACGCGCGTCGTCGCCGACGGCGTCATGGCGCAGGTCGACATCCAGGCCGGCCCGCACCGCGTCGTGTCGCTGCTGTCCGCCGAGGCGGTGCGCGAGCTCGGCCTCGAGGTCGGCTCGCTCGCCGTCGCGGTCGTCAAGGCGACGACCGTCATCGTCGAGACGCCGAAGGACTGAGCGGCGTGCGGCATCCCGGGGGCGGGCGCGCGGCGGTCGGGCGGCTCGGGCGGCTCGGGCCTGTTGCGGCGGTCGCGCGGCAGGTGAGGCTCGCGCTTGTTGTGGCGGTCGCGGCCCTTGCGCTCGCGGCGTGCGCGCCCGGGAGTGCCGACGCCCCGACGGCGGCCCCGACCGGGCCGTCGCCGACCGCGACGTTCGAGCTCACCGGCGAGCTCACGATCGTCGCGGCCGCGTCCCTCTCTGCGGCCTTCGACGAGATCGCAGCAGCGTTCGAAGCGGCGCACCCCGGCGTCGACATCCGGCCGATCACTTACGACGGGTCGAGCACGCTCGCGACGCAGCTCATCGAGGGCGCGCCCGCGGACGTCTTCGCCTCGGCGAATGAGACGAACCTGCAGCGGGCCGTCGGCGCGGGCCTCGCCGCCGAGGGACGGGTCTTCGCGACGAACACGCTCGTCATCGCGGTGCCGGCCGGCAACCCCGCGGGCGTCGAGTCGCTCGAGGACCTCGCCGACCCGGGCCTCGCCGTCGTGCTCTGCGATGCGGCGGTGCCGTGCGGCGCCGCGAGCCGGACCCTCCTCGAGCGCGCGGGCGTCGTCGCGACGCCGTCGAGCCTCGAGCAGAACGTCACCGCGGTCCTCACGAAGGTCGCCGCGAACGAGGCCGACGCCGGACTCGTCTACGCGACCGACGCCGCCGGCCGCGACGACGTCGAGGCGATCGTGCCGCCGCAGGCCGCCGAAGTCGTCAACCGCTACCCGCTCGCCGCGCTCGACGGGGCGCCGAATCCGGGGGCGGCCCGCGCATTCATCGACTTCGTCCTCGGCCCGCAGGGCCAGGCCATCCTCGAGCGGCACGGATTCGGGGCGCCGTGAGTCGGGCGGCGCGGGTCGACGACGGGAGCGGAGGAATGCGCGTCCGCGGCCTCGCCGTGACCCCGGGCCCCGTGCCGGGTGCGGCCCGGCGCCGCCGTGCGGGCGTCCGGTCCGTCGGCGCGCCCCCGCGCTGGCTCCTCCTCCCCGCGGGCGTAGCCGTCGCACTCCTCACGCTGCCGCTCATCGGGCTCGTCGCCCGCGTCGAGTGGGCGACCCTGTGGCAGGACGTCACGGCGCCCGCGACGCTCGAGGCGCTCTGGCTCTCGGTGTGGACGGGCCTCGTCGCGACGGGGGTGTGCGCGGTGCTCGGCATCCCGCTTGGGGTCCTCATCGCGCGCAGCTCGCACGGGGTCGCGACGGCGCTGCGCGTCGTCACGACGGTGCCGCTGCTGCTGCCGCCCATGGTCGGCGGCGTCGCGCTCCTCTACCTCCTCGGCCGCAACGGCTGGATCGGCCAGTGGCTCGCGGCGATCGACGTGCGGATCCCGTTCACGCCGGCGGCCGTCGTGCTCGCGCAGGTGTTCGTCGCTCTGCCCTTCCTCGTGCTCGCCGTCGAGGGGTCGCTGCGGACGCTCTCGCCGAGCCTGCCGGAGGCCGCGGCGACGCTCGGGGCGAGCAGCTGGCAGACGCTCCGGTACGTGACCCTCCCGCTCGCGGCGCCCGGGGTCGTCGCGGGCCTGACGCTGTGCTTCGCGCGGGCGGTCGGGGAGTTCGGCGCGACGGCGCTCTTCGCCGGCAACGCGCCCGGGGTCACGCGGACGATGCCGCTCGCGATCTACACGGCGTTCAACGGTGCGGGCGTCACCCAAGGCTCGGCGATCGCGCTGTCGCTCATGCTGCTCGCGACCGCGGTCGGCGTGCTCCTGCTCGCCCGCGCCTGGCGCCCCGCCGCCTGACCCGGCCGCGCTGCGCGCCGGCCCCGCGCATTCCTCCACCCCTCTGCGGCCCGCCCGCCGCGGGCTCCCTCGCGCGTTCAATGCATACGTTTTCGCTCGCTGCATAGGAAGAAACATGTGCACGCGACGAAAACGTATGCACTGAGCGCGGCACGGGCCCGAAGGCAGAAGTTCATGTCTGGTTCACTTGACCTGATATCTGGAATGTTTTACATTCAGGTGTAAAGCAAACCTGACATTCGGAGCCCACCATGTCCTTCCTGGAACGCAACACGCTCGCATTCGGCATCGTCGCCGTCGCCGGCTACGGCATCTACCTCGCCATCGTCCTCCCGGCGCTCGGCACGACGCCCGTCGCCGAGATCCAGTACATGGTCCCCATGCTCGCCACCATCGGCGGGGCCGTCTTCGTCGGCATCATCGCGGGCATCGGCCTCGGAATCGCGGCGGGCGGTCGCCCGGTCGAGGACGAGCGCGACCGCCGGATCGACCAGCTCGGCGAGCGCGTCGGCAACGCATTCGTCGTCATCGGCGCCCTGGGCGTCATCGCGCTCGCGATGCTCCGCGCCGACCCGTTCTGGATCGCGAATGCGATGTACCTCGCCTTCGTCCTCGCGGCGCTGCTGTCGACCGCCACGAAGCTCGTCGCCTACCGCCGCGGGGTCCCGACGTGGTGAAGCCGACGAAGGTGACGAACACGATCCGCGCCGCCCGGTTCGCCGCCGGCGAGATGACGCAGGCGGAGCTCGCGGACCGCGTCGGCGTGACGCGCCAGACGATCATCGCGATCGAGCAGGGGCGGTACTCGCCCTCGCTCGAGGCCGCCTTCCAGATCGCGCGGGCGCTCGGGGTGCCGCTCGACGCCGTCTTCCACTATCCCGAGGCCGATTCACCCGACGCCCCGGGCGAGGCCGAGGAGACCGACCGATGAATGCGCACCCCGCCCCCGCCACGATGCGCGCGATCACCCAGGACCGCTACGGCGAGGCCGAGGTGCTCCGCCTCGAGGAGATCCCCGTGCCGTCCGTGAGGAAGGGCCGGGTCCTCGTCGAGGTGCGGGCCGCGGGGGTCGATCCCGGCGTCTGGCACCTCATGGCGGGCGTGCCGGGCGTCATCCGGCTCGCCGCCGGCCTCCGGAAGCCGCGCTGGCCCGTCCGCGGGGCCGCCTTCGCCGGGGTCGTGCGGGAGGTCGGCGACGGGGTGACGGGCGTCGCCGTCGGTGACGAGGTCTACGGGTCGGCGGACGGGACGTTCGCGGAGTTCGCGCTCGCCCGCGCGGACAAGATCGCCGCGAAGCCGCCGTCGCTCACCTTCGAGGAGGCGGCCGCGGTCCCGATCTCCGGGCCGACCGCGCTCCAGTCGCTGCGCGACGCGCTCCAGCTCGAGGCCGGGCAGCACCTGCTCGTGCTCGGCGCGGCCGGCGGCGTCGGCCACTACGCCGTGCAGCTCGCCGTCGCGATGGGGGCGCGGGTGACGGGCGCGGCGAGCGCGCCGAAGCTCGACCTCGTGCGCTCGCTCGGCGCCGACGACGTCATCGACTACCGCGCCGTCGACCCGCTCGAGTCCGGACCGTACGACGCGATCCTCGACACCGGCGGCCTCCGACCGCTCGCGGCGATGCGCCGTGCCCTCACCCCGACGGGCGCGCTCGCGATCGTCGGCGGCGAGGACGGCGGCATGGGCGGCCTCGGCCGGATGCTCGCCGCGCCCGTCGCCACCGCATTCAGCAAGCAGCGCATCGCCGGGGTGATGTCGATCGAGTCCGTCGCCGACCTCGACGCCATGACCGAGTGGATCGAGTCGGGGCGGGTGCGGCCGCTCATCGACCGGGTGTTCCCGCTCGCCGAGGCCGCCGACGCCCTCCGCCACATCGGCCACGGCCACGGCACCGCGAAGACGGTCCTCCGCGTGAGCTGAGCCAGGGGGCGGCCCCGCCCGCGCCTCGGCCGCCGCGGGCCCGGCCATACTGGTCCGAGGACGAGCGCCCGGGGTCGGGCAGGACGGACGGGACGAATGCGCGGGGCAGCACACGCGGTGACGGCACTCGGCGAGGCGTACGCCGCGACGCGGCCGGGCTCGGCCGCCCGGTTCGAGCGGGCGAAGCGAAGCCTGCCCGGCGCGGAGACCCGCGCGGTGACGCACTATCCGCCCTTCCCGACGATCATCGATCACGGGAGCGGCGCATTCCTCACCGATGTCGACGGGCACCGCTACCTCGATCTCGTCAACAACTACACGTCCCTCGTCCACGGCAACGCGCATCCCGAGATCGCGGCGGCGGTCGAGCCGGTGCTCCGGCGGGGGACGGCGTTCGCGGCGCTCCACGAGCTCCAGCTCGACCTCGCGGAGGCGCTCGTCGCGCGGGTGCCGGCGGTCGAGCTGCTGCGCTTCACGAACTCGGGCTCGGAGGCCTCCGCGCTCGCGCTGCGGATCGCCCGCCGAGCGACGGGGCGCCGGAGCCTCACGATGATCGAGTCGGGCTATCACGGTGCGCTGCCGCCGTTCACGGCCGGCGAGCCGGAGGTCGTCCGCACGCCGTTCGAGGACGTCGCCGCGCTCGAGCGCACGATCACGGCCGAGACCGCGGCGGTCTTCGTCGAGCCGTTCCTCGGGGCCGGCGGGGTGCTCCCGCTGTCGGCCGCATTCCTCCAGGCGATCCAGGCGCGCGCGGCCGAGGTCGGCGCGGTCTTCGTCGTCGACGAGGTGCAGGCGCTGCGGGTCGCGCCGGGCGGGATGGCGCCGGGCCTCGGTCTCGAGCCCGACCTCGTGACGCTCGGCAAGGTCATCGGCGGCGGCTTCCCGATCGGCGCGGTCGGCGGGCGGGCGGACCTGCTCGAGCTCACCTCGCCGTTCACCTCGGGCCGCCTCGATCACGCCGGCACGTTCAACGGCGGCCTCCCCGCGATGGCCGGCGGCCTCGTCTCGCTCCGGCTCCTCGACGAGCATGCGATCGACGGCATGAATGCGCGGGCCACCCGCCTCGCCGACGCCATCGAGGCCGCGGGTGCGGATGCCGGCCTGCCGGTCGCGGTGTCGCGCGCCGGCTCGATCCTCCACGTGCATCCGGGCGGGGCGCCGGTGTCGGTCCCGTCCGACGCGAACCGGGATCCGGCCTTCAGCTCGGCCCTCCACCTCGCCCTCATGCTCGAAGGCGCATATACGACGCCGCGCGGCATGATCAATCTCTCGACGGTCATCGGCGACGCCGAGCTCGAGGAGGCCGCGGCCGCGTACCGCGCCGCGTTCGCGCGGCTCTCGCGCCTCGGCGCGGCCTGACCCGGCACCCCACCGCGCTTGCGCCCGCCTGACCTGGCACCTACCGCGCGCGCCCGCCTGACCCGGCACCCACCGCATTCATTGCATATGTTTGCGCTCGGTCCCTATGGAATTCCGTATGCACCGAGCGCAAACATATGCATCGAACGCGCGGGACGCCCCCGCAGGCCCCCGGGGCTCAGCGGATGCGGGACCGGATACGGTAGCCCGCCGCGATCGCGAAGACCACGGCCATCGCGATGAGCAGGCCGACGGCGAACCACACCGGCACCTGCCAGTCGCCGACCGAGAGCGTGAGCCCGTAGAACGCGGAGAGCGACGACACCGCCTCGGCCTGTCCGCCGACGAGCGCGTCGAGCCGGCTGGCGGCGAACTCCTGCCGGAACAGCATCGCCGACTGCGCGAACGGCAGCGCGCTCACGACCTCGCGCACCGTCTCGGGGAAGAGCCCGACGGCGATGTATGCGCCCGCGACGAAGCCGGCGATCGTGCCGACGATCGTCGACAGCCCCGCGAAGGCGCCGGACGTCCGGACGAAGGAGACGACGAACCCCCACAGCGCCGTGAACCCCGCGACCGACAGCACGACCCAGCCGAGCGAGCGCAGCAGCTCGACGGCACCGAGCCAGAAGCCGCTGAGCAGCCCGAGATACAGCACGGACACGACGAGCACGACGACGGTCAGCACGATCCCGATCGAGAACGCCGACAGCAGGTAGCCGAGCGTGAGCTGCCCGCGCCGGATCGGCGAGACGAGGAAGTCGCGGAACCGCCCGGAGGCCGCGTCCTCGACGAAGACGCTCATCGCCCCGAGCGGCCCCGTCATCGTCGTGATCGCGACGATCCCGGCGAACATCCAGGCGTCGACGAATGCGCGCACGTCGCCCTCGTCGACCCCCAGCGCGCTCTGCTGGATGGAGAGCACCTGCAGGTTGCTGAGGAACAGCGTGTAGAGCAGGAAGATGATGAGCGCCCCGAGCAGCGAGAAGAACACGTTGAGGGGGTCGCGGAAGAAGAGCCGGAGGTTCCGGCCCGTGATGGCGAGGACGGCGGCCATCACTCGGCCCGCCGCCCGGTCAGCGCGAGGAAGACGTCGTCCATCCGGCCGTGCCGGAACTCGAAGTCGAGCACCCCGTCCCCGAGCTCCGCGAGCACCCGCCGCGCCTCGGCCGCGTCGGCGACGGGCCGCCGCTCGACGCCCGCCGCGGTCGTCAGGCTGAGGATGCTGGAGGAATGCGCGGCCCGCAGCGCGCTCGGCGTGCCCTGGGCGATGAGTCGCCCCCGCTCGATGATGCACACGAGGTCGGCCTCCTCCGTCTCCTCCATGTAGTGGGTCGTGAGGAAGACGGTGAGTCCCGTCCGCTCCCGCAGCTCGTGGATCGTCCGCCACACGAGCGCGCGGCTCGCGGGGTCGAGCCCCGTCGTCGGCTCGTCGAGGAAGAGGATCTGCGGGTCGTGCAGCAGCGCGCGGGCGATGTCGACGCGGCGGCGCTGCCCGCCGGAGAGTTTGCCGTAGCGCCGGTCGACGAAGTCCTCGAGCTCCATGAGCTCGACGAGCCCGGCGATCCGCTCCCGGATCGCGCGCCGGCCGTCGAGGTAGGGGCGGGCCCGGGTCGCGAGGTTCTCCCGCACCGTGAGCTGCTCGTCGAGGAGCGAGTCCTGGAAGACGACGCCGATCGCCCGCCGCACCGCGTCACCCTCGCGGGCGACGTCGTGTCCGGCGACGGTGAGCGTCCCGGCGTCGGGCGCGAGCACCGTCGTCAGGCAACCGATCGTGGTCGACTTGCCCGCCCCATTCGTCCCGAGGAAGGCGAACACGCTGCCGCCCGGCACCTCGAACGACACGTCGTCGACCGCGACCGTCTCGCGATACCGCTTGGTCAGCGACCTGACCGCGACGCTCGGCGCCGCATTCATCCCGTTCATCGCCACCTATCCTGCACCGCGGGAGTGTCGCGCAGGTGAACGATCGTCGCCGCCTGCCCGGGCCCGCCCCGTGTCGGAGGCCCAGCCTAGACTCGCGGCATGCCCACCGCCCTGCAGACGCCCCAGGAGGCGCTCGGTCGTGTCTGGGGGTATCCGAGCTTCCGCGGGGCGCAGGCCGAGGTCGTCGACACGCTGCTGCGCGGCGAGGACGCGATCGTCCTCATGCCGACCGGCGGCGGCAAGTCGCTCTGCTACCAGGTGCCGTCGCTGCTCCGCGAGGGCACCGGCGTCGTCATCTCGCCGCTCATCGCGCTCATGCAGGACCAGGTCGACGCGCTCGCGGCGCTCGGGGTGCGCGCCGCATTCCTCAACTCCTCGCAGGAGCCGCACGAGCGCCGCGAGGTCGAGGAGGCCTATGCCGCGGGGCAGCTCGACCTGCTGTACCTCGCGCCCGAGCGGCTCACCATGCCGTCGACCGCGGGGCTGCTGGATCGCGGCCGCATAGCCCTCTTCGCGATCGACGAGGCGCACTGCGTCTCGCAGTGGGGGCATGACTTCCGGCCCGACTACCTGCAGCTCGCGATGCTCGGCGAGCGCTGGCCCGACGTCCCGCGGATCGCGCTCACCGCGACCGCGACGACGGCGACCCGGCGGGAGATCCGGGAGCGGCTCGGGCTGACGGGCGCGCGGGAGTTCGTCGCGAGCTTCGATCGGCCGAACATCCAATACCGGATCGAGCCGAAGGACAACCCGACCAAGCAGCTCATCACCTTCATCCGCGCCGAGCACCCGGGTGACGCGGGCATCGTCTACTGCCTGTCCCGCAAGCGCACCGAGCAGATCGCCGAGGATCTCGTGGCCGCGGGCATCCCCGCGATCCCGTACCACGCGGGGCTCGATGCTCAGACGCGGCGCCGGCATCAGGCGCGGTTCCTCCGCGAGGAGGGGCTCGTGGTCGTCGCGACGATCGCGTTCGGCATGGGGATCGACAAGCCGGACGTCCGCTTCGTCGCGCACGTCGATCTCCCGAAATCGGTCGAGGGCTATTACCAGGAGACCGGCCGCGCCGGCCGCGACGGTCTGCCCGCGACGGCGTGGCTCGCCTACGGGCTGCAGGACGTCGTCCAGCAGCGGCGCTTCATCGACCAGTCCGGCGGCGACGACCGCCACCGGCGGAACCTGACGACCCACCTCAACGCGATGCTCGCTCTCTGCGAGACCGTCGAGTGCCGACGGGCGCAGTTGCTCGCGTACTTCGGGGAGACGTATCCGGCGCCGGCCGATGCCGCTGGGGCCGCGGATTCCGATGCAGGAATGCGCGGGGCTGCACCCGCCGACTCGGGTGCAGGAGGCCGCGGGCCCGCCCGCTGCGGCAACTGCGACACCTGCCTGGTCCCCCCGGAGACCTGGGACGGGACGATCGCGGCGCAGAAGCTGCTCTCGACGATCGTCCGGCTCGACCGCGAGCGCGGGCAGCGCTACGGCGTCGGCCAGCACGTCGACATCCTGCTCGGCCGGCGCACCGCGCGGGTCGAGTCGCTCGGGCACGACAGCCTGACGACCTTCGGCATCGGCGCGGACCTCGGGGAGGCCGAGTGGCGGGCGGTCGCGCGGCAGCTGCTCGCGCAGGGGCTCATGTCGGTGCGCGACGAGCACGGCACGCTCGGGCTCACCGAGGCGAGCGGCCCGGTGCTGCGCGGCGAGCGCCAGGTCTCGCTCCGGCACGATCCCGTGCGCACCTCGAGCCGCGGCTCGCGGGGATCCCGACGTGCCCGCGGCGCCGCCGACGATCCCGCGCTCGACGGGGACGCCGCCGAGGTGTTCGAGGAGCTGCGCGCCTGGCGGGCGGCGACCGCGAAGGAGCGCGAGGTCCCCGCCTACGTGGTCTTCCACGACGCGACCCTCCGCGCGATCGCCGTGACCCGGCCGACGAGCCTCGCCGAGCTCGGCGAGCTCTCCGGCATCGGCGAGTCGAAGCTCGAGGCCTACGGCGACGCGATCCTCGCGCTGCTCGCGACCCGCGACTGAGCCGCCGGCCTTCCGCCGCCCGGCCCGCCCCGCCTTCCGCGACCCGCGACGCCCGCGCCGAGACGGCCCGGTCCGCCCACGCTGAGGGGGCCCGGCGCCTGCCCGCGTGGCCGCACAGCGCATTCCTCCCATCCCTCGCCCGAGCCGCGCACGACGGCAGGAGGAATGCGCGACAGCAGGACCGATTCGCGGCGAACGTCCTGCTCTCGCGCATCCGTCCTGCTCTCGCGCCCGCTCACTCCGCCCGCACGCCGCGCTTCGGCGGCAGCGGCCAATCGTCCGTGCCGCGCCACACCGTCGCCTTGTGGGGAACGTGCACGGAAGTGCGCCGTCTATGTCCCCGTCCTACGATGGCGGGATGACCGCGACCGACTCCGCAGCGCCCGCCACCGAGACGCCCGCGACCACCGCGACACCGCCTACGACACCGCCCACGGCCCCGAGCGCCCCGCCCGCCGACCGGTCCCCGGCCGACCCGGCCCTCGCGGCGACCGTCGACGTCGCCGCGCTCGGCGAGCAGCTGCTCGGCCGCTGGGCCGACGCCCGCCGCGCCTCCCGCGAGTACGCGAAGGATCCGCGCCTCACCCGCGTCCCGGGCGAGTCGCTGCGCGAGCACCGCGACCGCGTGCTCGAGGCGCTGCACTACCTCTCGGCGCAGGGCGTCGCCGGCAAGGACTACCCGGAGCGCCTCGGCGGCACGCGCGCGGCCGGCGACAACGTCGCGGGCTTCGAGGAGATGGCGCTGTGCGACCCGAGCGTCGGGATCAAGGGCGGCGTGCAGTGGGGGCTCTTCGGCGCCGCGGTGCTCCACCTCGGCACCGAGCGCCACCAGGACCGCTGGCTCCCGGGCATCCGGGACATGACGATCCCCGGCGCGTTCGCGATGACGGAGACGGGCCACGGCTCCGATGTCGCCTCGATCGCGACGACGGCGACCTACGACCCGGCGACGGAGGAGTTCGTCATCCACACGCCGTTCCGCGCGGCGTGGAAGGACTACCTCGGCAACGCCGCGGAGCACGGGGTCGCCGCGACGCTCTTCGCGCAGCTCATCACGAACGGCGAGAACCACGGCGTCCACTGCTTCTACGTGCCGATCCGCGACCCGGAGACGATGGCGTTCCTGCCCGGCGTCGGCGGCGAGGACGACGGGGTCAAGGGCGGGCTCAACGGCGTCGACAACGGCCGCCTCCACTTCGACCACGTGCGCATCCCGCGGGACAACCTGCTCGACCGCTACGGCTCGGTCGCCCCCGACGGGACGTACAGCTCGCCGATCGCGTCGAAGGGGCGCCGATTCTTCACGATGCTCGGCACGCTCGTGCAGGGCCGCGTCTCGCTCGACGGCTCCGCGACGGTCGCCGCGAAGCTCGGCCTGACGATCGCGATCAAGTACGGCGACGTCCGCAGGCAGTTCAGCCCCAATGCGACCGCCCCGGAGACCGTGCTCCTCGACTACGGCCGCCACCAGCGCCGCCTCCTGCCGCGGCTCGCCCAGGTGTACGCGATGAGCTTCGCGCACGAGGGGCTGCTGCAGCGCTTCGATGACGTCTTCAGCGGCCGCGACGACACCGACGCGAACCGGCAGGACCTCGAGACGTACGCCGCGGCGCTCAAGGCGCTCTCAACGTGGGGCTGCCTCGACATCCTGCAGGAGGCGCGCGAGGCGTGCGGCGGCCAGGGCTTCATGGCGGACAACCGCATCGCGCCGCTCCGCGCCGACATGGACGTCTGGGTGACGTTCGAGGGCGACAACAACGTGCTCCTCCAGCTCGTCGGCAAGCGCCTGCTCACCGACTATTCGAAGCGCATGTCGAAGCCGGACGCCGCGGTCATCCGCCGCTACGTCGCCGACCAGATCGAGGAGGCGGTGCTCGAGCGCACGGGCCTGCGCGCCCTCGGCCAGGACATCGTCGACTTCGGCTCGAATGCGCGTCGCATCGGCTACATCCGGGACACCGACTCCCAGCGCCAGCTGCTCACCGACCGCGTCGAGACGATGATCGCCGACGTCGCCGAGCACCTCAAGGACGCGAAGAAGCTCGAGCCCGCGGCGGCGGCCGCGCTCTTCAACCGCCACCAGAACGACCTCATCCTCGCCGCGCGGGCGCACGGCGAGCTGCTGCAGTGGGAGGCCTTCACGGAGGCGCTCGACGCCGCCGCGCCCGAGAACCGGCAGGTGCTCACGTGGCTCCGCGACCTCTTCGGCCTCGGGCTCATCGAGGCGAACATCGGCTGGTACCTCATGAACGGCAAGATCTCCGGCGCCCGCGCGAAGGCGATCACGGAGTACATCGACGGCCGGCTGCTGCCCCGGCTGCGGCGCCACGCGGTCGCGCTCGTCGACGCATTCCTCATCCCCGACGAGCTCATCGGCGCCCCCATCGCGACCGGCGCGGAGGCTGCCCGCCAGCAGGAGGCGATGGCGCATCGGGCGTAGCCTCTCACCGTGACCTTCAACCCGAACGCGCGAATCGATCCCTCGCGCACGCGGCGCCGCCGGGGTGGTGCGGCCGCCGGCGGCATCACCCTCGCGGGCGGCCTCGGGCTCATCGCGCTCCTGCTCCTGTCGAACTGGGTCGGCATCGACCTCACCGGCCTCGCCGGCGCGTTCGACGGCGCGGACCGCACGACCGTCGCGCAGGGCGAGGAGTCGCTCGACGAGTGCCGCACCGGCGCGGACGCGAACGCGAGCATCGACTGCCGGATCGCCGGCGCGGCCGACTCACTCGACGAGTACTGGAGCACCTTCTTCGCGAGCGAGGGCGTCGAGTACCGCACGGTGCGCGGCCTCTACCTCTTCAGCGGCGCGACCGGCACGGCGTGCGGGACGGGGCAGTCGGGCATGGGGCCGTTCTACTGCCCGAGCGACGAGTCGATCTACATGGACACCGCGTTCTTCGACTCCCTCGCCGCCCAGGTGCGCACCGACATCGGCCCGCTCGCGCAGATGTACGTCGTCGCGCACGAATGGGGCCATCACGTGCAGCACATCGGCGGGATCATGCAGGGTCTCGATCTGCGCGACACCGGTCCGGCCTCCGACACCGTCCGCCTCGAGCTGCAGGCCGATTGCTTCGCCGGCGCCTGGGTCGCGGCCGCGTCCTCGACGACGGATGACGCGGGGGTGCCGCTCCTCGTCGAGCCGACCCGCGCGGAGCTCGAGGACGCGCTCACGGCGGCGCGCATCGTCGGCGACGACTTCATCCAGCGCGAGCTCGGCGGCGGCTACGTCAATCCCGAGGCGTGGACGCACGGCTCGTCCGAGTCGCGGATGCGGTGGTTCACGACGGGCTACGAGCAAGGCGCGGGTGCGTGCGCGACGTTCACCGTCCCCGCCTCGGAGCTGTAGGCAGGCCCGGCGCGCGCCCGATCCGGGCGCGCACGCAGGCGCTCAGCGGACCTCGAAGACGGTGATCTGCACCGAGTCGGGGCGGCGCTGCGCGTCGGCGATGAAGAGGCTGCCGTTGAGCCAGTCGAAGGCGCTGTCGGTCGGCGCCTCGAACTTCGGCGACGTGCGGCAGTAGACGAGCGCCGGGTCGACGGGCTCGCCGCGGGACAGGCGGGCCATCGTCTCGGGGGAGGCGCGGCGGATGCCGGCGTTGACGACCGAGATCTCGGTGCCGTCGTCGGCGCGGATCGCGTAGCTCGCGACGAGCTCGATGACGCCGTCCGGCCGGACGATCTGCCAGTCGGCGCCGCCCGGGATGATCTCGCCGTTCAGCCGCGGGCCCGCGACGGTGCCGCCGACGATCGGGATGATGCGGCGCCGGCCGAGCGGCATGAGTCCGAGCTCGGTGATCGGCGCGACGTGCGCCTCGATCGTCGTGACGTGCTGGAGCTCCAGCGTGGTGACCTCGGCCATGGTGCCTCCTCGTTGCGCCCAGCCATGCTACCGAGGCGGCGGCGCGCGGCGCGGTCGTCCCCCGTTCTGGGCGCGGCCGCTGCATCACCGCCGCGACTGGGCCGAGTACACTGGATGGGCAATTCCGGATCCGCCGTCCGCCACCCGAGGACCGCGCGGCATCACCCGAGGCCGCGCCGCGGATCCGGCACCCGAACCATCCCGAGGACCATGTCGAGGCTCGTCAAGCTCGCCGCGCTGCCGTGCGTCGTCGCGGCCGTGCTCATCATCATCGCCGCCCTCATCGCCGTCTCCGGCACGCAGTCGGGCGCCACCGCGCGCCCTGCGGAGTCGGGCGCCGCCCTCACGACCGTCGCGAGCCTCGTCGAGCCCCCGGCGCGCTGACGGGCGCGCGCCGGCGTCGGGCGTGACTCGCACGTCCGGCGAACATGAACATCGCTCGGGTTACCCCCGTTCTGGGCATAGGCGAACGTTTCTCAGCTGTCTATCGTGAACTCACTCGGCACCGCGGTGCCGTGCACCCGAAACAACCCGAACCCCACCCGATTCCCGCGTCCGGTCGCCGAGTCAGCTCGGCGACCGGACGCGCAGCCGCGCGCTGCTGCGCGTCGACGAACGTCGCGCCGATCGCGCCGAAAGCGACATGACCCGTCTGCCACGACCCTGGTCACTGCTGTCCGCAGTGACCGCGGTGATCGCACTCGCGCTCACCGCGCCCGCCGCCGCGTTCGCGGCTGAGGGCGAGGGGGCCGTCGACGGGTCGACGACGAGCACCGAGCTCGAGCTGCGCAGCACCTTCTCGATGCCGTCGAACACGGCGGCGCGAGAGCAGTTCATCCCGATGCCGCTCGGCCTCGTGCCCACCAGGGTGCGGGGCACGCTGCTGCCGGACGCCGAGGTCAATGGCCGCGTGGTCTTCCTCAGCCACGGCCGGACGATCGCGAGCTTCCCGGTCACCCCGGCGACCGAGGTGCTCGAGGTCGAGTTCCCCGTGGACGAGGGCGATGTCGACGACAACGGGTATCTCGTCTTCGCGATGCGATTCCTCACCGATGCGGTCACGGACGAGGAGCTCATCTGCGTCATCTCGAACTTCGGCACCGTGCAGTTCACCGAGATCACGGTCTCGGTGACCGGGCGCGAGCAGCCGCCGAGCACAATCGCGCAGTTCTTCAGCCCCTCGGTGCGCGAGGTCTCGGTCATCATCCCGGAGGACTCCGGCGCCGCGGTGCAGGAGGCCGGAATCGCCGCGGTCGGCGCGCTCGCCCACCGGTATCCGACCCGCGAGACCGAGATCACGCTGAGCACCGCCGAGCACGCCGACCGGGCGGCGGATGCGGAGGCCATCGGCGGCCGGCTGATCGAGATCGTCCCGGGTGACGGCGAGGTCGTCGCGAGGGTCGGGCTGCGCGACGGGGTGCGGCTGCTCACGCTGACCGGCGCCCCGGAACTGCTCACCGCGGCGGCGAATGCGCTCGGCTCGCCGCATCTCACGGCGGTGGAGGCCGACGAGACGACGGCGCTGTCGTACACCGGCCACGAGCAGCCCCGGACCGAGCTGACCCTCGAGGACCTCGGCACGGCGTCCGTCGGCCTCGTCGGCATCGGGACCTCGATCGTGGAGGTCGCGGTCGATCAGACGGACTTCGGCCTCCCCGTGGCGAGCGTCGGGCTGCACCTCGTCGGCGTCCGCTCGGAGGTGCCGCCCAACATCGTGGCGATGCTCTCCGTCTATTGGAACGGCGATCTCGTCTCCTCCGAGGTCTTCGACGACAACACGGCGATCGACCTGGCGATCGACATCCCAGCGACCCGGGTCGAGCGCAACAACGCGCTGAGCCTCCGGATGGACGCGCTGCCGAACGGCGGCGGGAGCGACGCGAGCAGCGACGTGAACTGCGGCGGCGCGCTCGGCATCCTGCCGATCGAGGTCTACATCGACGGCACCGCGTCGACCGTCACGGCGGTGCCCGGACAGGGGCTCGGTGCCGGGTTCATCCGCTTCCCGCAGATGCTCGGCAACATCCTCCCCGTCGCGATCGGCGCGACGTCGCTGCTGTCCGATTCGCTCTCCGACGCCGCACTCATCGTCTGCGCACTGCAACGGGCCTCCTCGGCGCAGTTCAGCGTCCGGCTCATCTCGCCCGAGGCATTCCTCGACTCCTCGGTCTCCGGGCTCATCGTCGGTGCGAGCACCGAGGAGATCGAGCGGTTGCGCGCCCCGCTGCGGATGGCCGAGTTCCGCCAGATCGACTCCGCGACCGCGGAGTTCTCCGCCGGCGTGATGGCACCGTACGCCGCGCTCCAGGCGTTCGCGAGCGGCGGCCGGGAGGTGCTCGCGCTGAGCAGCTGGGGAC
>CAKUJB010000021.1 GCA_934661165.1 uncultured Microbacteriaceae bacterium
CTGCCGCTGCACCGCGCGGATGACGTGGAAGACGGCGGCGACGCCGACGGGTGGGACGACCGACAGCCAGGTGTCCTTCGTCACCGCGTAGAGGATGAGGAAGGCGAGCCCCGGCAGGATGGATTCGAGCAGCCCCCGAATGCCGCCGAGGGCCTGCCACAGGGCCGCGGCGGTCGGCGTCTCCCCCGGCGCGACGGCGGCGAGCCCCGTGCGCGACCGCTCGGGCCCGGCGCCGTCGGCGGGCGCCGCTCGGCGGGTCATGCGCTCGTCGGCGGGGTCTGCGCCGCGGCGGCGGGCATGCTGAGCGGGATGAGGTCCCGCGGCGGCATGGGCGACGTCCCGCGGACCACGACGATCGAGCGGAAGAGCTCCTCGACCTCGGCCGCCGCCTCGGCATCCGTCGCGCCCTTGCCGGCGATGACCCCGCGGAGGAACCAGCGGGGGCCGTCGACGCCGATGAAGCGGGCGAGCCGCATGCCCTGCTTGCCCTCGACCGTCACGGGGATCTCCGCGAAGATCTCGGGGCCGAACGGGCCGTTCGCCGACTTCGCCCGCGCGCCCTGCGCCGCGAGCTGCTCGAGGATCTGCGCGCGGATCTCGTGCCAGAGGCCGCTCGAGCGGGGGGCCGCGAAGGGCTGGACCTGGAGCGTCGTGCCGCGGTACTCGAGACCGACCGCGACCACGCGCTTCGAGGCCTCCTCGACCTCGAGCCGGAGGTGGAGGTCCGCGCGGGGCACGATCTTGACACCGCCGAGATCGACGTACGGTCGCACCCCGGAGACCTCGCTCACGTCGAACGGGCCCTTCGTCGCGCGGTCGGCGGGCGCCGACTTCTCGACGACCTCCTCGTCCGCGCCGCCCTCCTGGCCGGCCTGCTCCGTCGTGGTGTCCTCGCTCACGCCGCTCCTCCATTCGCGCCCTGTGCGACGCCGGTCGATCCGAACCCGCCCTCGCCCCGGTCGCTGCCGGGGAGCCGCTCGACGCGGATGAACTCCGCGCGCGTGACGGGCATGACGATGAGCTGCGCGATCCGGTCCCCTACGGCGACCGTGAACGGCGCGGCGAGGTCGGTGTTGAGCAGCGTCACCTTGATCTCACCGCGGTAGCCGGCGTCGACGGTGCCGGGCGAGTTGACGATGGTGATGCCGTGCTTCGTGGCGAGACCGCTGCGCGGCACGACGAATGCGGCGTAGCCGTCCGGCAGCGCGATCGAGACCCCGGTCCCGACGAGCGCGCGCTCGCCCGGCGCGAGGGTCACCGCCTCCGCGGCGTGCAGGTCGGCGCCGGCGTCGCCAGGGTGCGCGTAGCGCGGGGTCTCGCCGCTCGCGATGAGGACGGGGACCGGCTCGGGAAGGCTGTCGGACACGCAACGAGGCTAGTGCACAGCATTCGTCCCGTGCTGAGCCAGCACAATGGGGACGTGACCTATCGTGAGCGGCTGCTGCCGTCGACCTGGCTCCTCGTCGTCTGCGTGCTGCTCGTGCCCGCGGGCATCCTGGTCTTCGCACCGATCGACCTCGTCACGGGGATCGTCGGCGGCATCCTGCTCTACGGCATCGTCCTCGCGGCACTGCTCGGCTCTGCGCCGACCATCGGGGTCGGACCGGAGGGGGTGCGAGCGGGCCGGGCGCTGCTCCCGCTCGAGCACGTCGGCGAGGTCGAGGCGATCGACGGCGTCGACGCGATCGCGGCGCGAGGCACCGGGCTCGACGCCCGCGCATTCACGTTCTTCCGCGGCGGGGCGCCCGGGGTCGTGCGGATCGCGAACACGGATGCGGCCGATCCGGCGCCGTACTGGCTCGTCAGCACGCGACGTCCAGCGGAGTTCGCCGCGGCGATCACCGCGGCGACCGGGTCCTAGCCGGCGCACTCCTTGCACACGGGGCCGCCGTACTTCTTGTCCTTCTCGACGGCGAGCTGCGAGCGGTGCTTCACGAGGAAGCAGCTCATGCAGGTGAACTCGTCGGCCTGCTCGGGCAGCACGACGACGTCGAGCTCGACGTCGGACAGGTCCGCGCCCGCGAGCTCGAAGCTGCCCGGGTTGTCCGCGTCGTCGACGTCGATCGCCGCGCTCGCGGAGTCCGGAACACGCTCTTTGAGCGCCTCGATCGACTCCGCGTCGTCGTCCGTCTTCCTCGGTGCGTCGTAGTCAGTCGCCATGCGTCCCAGTCCTCGTCGTGCCCTCGTGTCCCCGAGAAGCGGCCACAGTCTGCATGAAGCCGGTTGGGAATGCAAACCGTGTCGCGGTGGGGTGGTGGGCCCCTGGTAAACCGGCGCCACGCCATGGATATTCCGGGCAATCGCCGATGCGCATGCCACGATGACCGCATCGCGCATCGACCGGCGCGAGACGGTCGGACCAGCGCAGAGAGGGCTCGCCATGCAGGAACTCGAGATCGCCGGCGTCGAGGACGGCCGGCTCCTCCTCACCGATGACGACGGCACGCGCTACGCGGTCGCCATCGACGACCGGCTCCTCGTCGCCGTCCGGCGGCCCATCGCCGAGCAGGGCGCGGCGCGTCGGCTCACCCCGAAGGACATCCAGGCCCACATCCGCGGCGGCATGACCGCGGAGGACGTCGCCGCCATCACGGGGGCGCCGATCGAGTACGTGCAGCGATTCGAGGGACCCGTGCTCGCCGAGCGGCAGTACGTCATCGACTCCGCGCTCGCCGTGCCCGTCCACTCGGCCGACGCCGATCCGCTCGCGCCGCCGAGCACATTCGGCGATGCCATCCTCGAGCGCCTCCACATCATCGGCGGCGTCGACGAGCGGTGGGCGAGCTGGCGGGAGGCCACGGGCTGGGTCGTCCGGCTCGGCTACGAGATCGGCGTCGTCGAGCACGACGCGCGCTGGCAGTTCGACCCGAAGCGGCAGTCGCTCTCGCCGCTCAACGCGGAGGCCGTCGGGCTCTCCCGCGTCGACCCGGGCGCGGAGTCGCCCGCGCCGCCGCGACTGCGCGCCGTCGTCAACGAGCCCGAGGACGAGGCCGACTCGGTCGTCGCGCGGGACGAGGACCGGTTCGACTCTGGGGCGTTCCGCCTCGACGCGCTGCATGACAGCGGCCCCGTGCTCGCGCCGATCGGGCACCGCCCGCGCGTCGCCGATGAGCCCCACAACCAGACGGCGGACCTCCTCGAGGCACTGCGCCGACGACGCGGCGAGCGGGAGTCGATGCTCGCCGAGGTCGAGCAGGAGGCGCCGCAGCCGCTCACGGGATCGATCCGCCTCGTCGAGCTCGAGGTCGAGTCGACCTCCGCCGAGTCGTCGGACCACGGGCGCCAGCACACCGGTGGCCACGGCAAACGCAAGGGCCGCCCGGGCCTGCCGAGCTGGGACGAGATCGTCTTCGGCGCCCGACCCGACGAGTTCGACGACGACCCCGCCTGAATAGGCGACCGAGCGCTCAGGCGAAGGCGCCGAAGCGCAGGAGCGGGACGCGGGTCTCCCCCGGAGTCCAGGAGCCGTGCTGTCCGACCATGGCGCCCGCGCTGCCCGCGCGAGCCTCGGCGGTGTAGTAGGCGACCTGCTTCCGTGCCGCGACGAGCACGTCGCCGATCCGCGGCAGCACCTCGGGGTCGACGACCGGGCCGAACCAGCCGGCCTCGAGCGCTGCCGCACGCGTCGCGACCCAGGCGCGGTCGCCCTCGCCGTCCGCCCAGCGCGCCGCGAGCGCGGCCGGGTCGACATCGGGCGCGGCATGGAGATGGAGGAATCGGTGCTCGCCCGCGAGGCGATCCACGCCCTCCCAGAGCGGGTCCGGCACGACGAGGCGGCCATGCTCGGGGATGTCGTGCATGCCGTGGTCCGCGGTCAGCAGCACCCCCGCACGATCGTCGAGGCCCACCGCGAGCTCGCCGACCGCCGCGTCGATGCGCTCGAGTGCCGCGGACCATGCCTCGCCGTTCCAGCCGGAGTCGTGTCCCGCGATGTCGAGCTCCGCGAGATAGCAGTAGGCGATGCCCCGCCAGCGGCGATCCGCGAGGGCCTCGCCGAGCGCCGCGAGTCGCTCCTCGATCCGGATGCCGGAGACGTAGCGCGCGCCGCCGAGCACCGCGCGCGTGAACCCGCTCGTCTCGTATCGCGGTGCGCTGAACACCACCGCGCCGAGCCCCGCGTCGGCGGCCCGGGAGAACAGCGTCGGTCGGCGCAGCCACCCCGCGGGCAGCGAGTCGTCGTCGAAGCCGCGCAGCTGGTTGACGACCCGTCGCGAGTCCGGCACGAGCGCGGTGTAGCCGACGATCCCGTGCTCCCCCGGGCCGACCCCCGTCGTGATCGTGCTGAGGGCCGCGGCGGTCGTCGTCGGGACCCCCGTCGCGATGACATCGGCTTTCGTCGCCATCCGCGCGGCGAGCGTGCGGGCATGCCCCGCGCGCGCCCGCAGGTTGTCCGCGCCGAGGCCGTCGACGACGATGACCGCCGCGCGCTCGACCGTCGGCAGGCGCAGCCGACCGGGGCCCTCGAGCAGACCCGGCTCGACCGCGCGCAGCGAATCGGCGAGCGTGTCGGCAAGGCGCACGGCGCCGTCGGCGGGCCCGGGTAGCATGACGCCGATCCTATGACCGCAGCACCCGCCACCCCCGCGCCCGCCCCTGACGCCGAGCACATCGAGGACGTCGATGTCGCCCAGGAGATGCAGGGTTCGTTCCTCGAGTACGCCTACTCCGTCATCTACTCCCGTGCGCTCCCGGACGCGCGGGACGGCCTCAAACCGGTGCAGCGCCGCATTCTCTTCCAGATGACCGAGATGGGCCTCCGGCCGGACCGGGGTCACGTGAAGTCCGCGCGCGTCGTCGGCGACGTCATGGGCAGGCTCCACCCGCACGGCGACTCGTCGATCTACGACGCGATGGTGCGGCTCGCCCAGGACTTCGCGCTGCGCGTGCCGCTCGTCGACGGCCACGGCAACTTCGGCTCCCTCGATGACGGCCCCGCGGCGGCGAGGTACACCGAGGCGCGGCTCACGGCCGCCGCGCTCGCCATGACGGACGGGCTCGACGAGGACGTCGTCGAGTTCGTCCCGAATTACGACAACCAGCTCATGCAGCCGGAGGTGCTGCCGGCGGCCTACCCGAACCTGCTCGTCAACGGCGCGAGCGGCATCGCGGTCGGCATGGCGACGAACATGGCGCCGCACAACCTCATCGAGGTCGTCGCGGCGGCACGGCACCTGCTCGACAACCCGGAGGCGGGGCTCGACGAGCTCATGCGATTCGTGCCGGGGCCCGACCTGCCGACCGGCGGCAGCATCATCGGGCTCGAGGGCATCCGCGACGCGTACGCGAGCGGCCGCGGCGCCTTCAAGGTGCGGGCGAAGGCGGTCATCGAGAGCTCCGGGCGCCGCCCGTCGATCGTCGTGACCGAGCTGCCGTACCTCGTCGGCACCGAGAAGGTCATCGAGAAGATCAAAGACGGCGTCGGGTCGAAGCGGATCCAGGGGATCTCGAACGTCACCGACCTCACGGACCGCAAGCACGGGCTGCGGCTCATCATCGACGTGAAGACGGGCTTCAGTCCGCAGGCGGTGCTCGAGCAGCTCTACCGGCTCACCCCACTCGAGGAGTCGTTCTCGATCAACAACGTCGCACTCGTCGACGGCGGGCCGCGGACGCTCGGGCTGCGGGAGCTGCTGCGCGTCTACCTCGACCACCGCATCGAGGTCGTGCGCCGGCGCAGCGCGCACCGGCTCGCGAAACGTCAGAGCCGCCTCCACCTCGTCGAGGGCCTGCTCATCGCGATCCTCGACATCGATGAGGTCATCCAGGTCATCCGCACCTCCGACGACGCGGAGGAGGCCCGGGGCCGCCTCATGAGCGTCTTCGACCTCTCCGAGGCGCAGGCCGAGTACATCCTCGAGCTGCGGCTGCGCCGCCTCACGAAGTTCTCCCGCGTCGAGCTCGAGGCCGAGCGCGACCAGCTGCGCGAGGAGATCGCGGAGCTCGAGGCGATCCTCGCGGACAAGTCGCGGCTGCACGCGCTCGTCGGGGACGAGCTCGAGGAGGTCGCCGAGCGGCTCGGCACGCCCAGGCGCACCCTGCTGATGAATGCGGCGGCCGGCTCCCCGGTCACCGGCGCTCAGCCGGGCGCGGCCGCTCCGGCGGGCGCGGCACGCGGCAGGGCCGCGGCGCCCGTGTCGCTCGAGGTCCCCGACACCCCGTGCGAGGTCGTGCTGTCGGCGACCGGCCGGATGATCCGCATCGACCAGGCCGACGGCCTCGACGTGCAGGCACCCGCCAGACGCGGCAAGCACGATGCCATCCGCTCCCGCATCCCGACCACCGCGCGCGCCGAGCTCGGCGCGGTGACCTCGGCGGGCCGGCTCATCCGCTTCACCCCCTCCGACCTGCCGAGCGTGCCGTCAAGCTCGGTCCTGCTGTCGGCCGGCGTGCGCGTCTCGAACTACCTCGAGCTCGATCGCGGCGAGCAGGTGCTCGGACTCGTGTCCCTCGACAGCGACCGTCCGATCGCGCTCGGCACCGAGCAGGGCGTCGTCAAGCGGGTGCAGCCCGGCGGCTGGCCCTCGAGGCCCGACTTCGAGGTCATCGCGCTCAAGGATCGGGACCGGGTCATCGGCGTCGCGCAGCCCGACGACGACGCCGAGCTCGTCTTCATCACGGCGGGGGCGCAGCTCCTGCACTTCCCCGCAGCGCAGGTCCGCCCGCAGGGCGTGGCCGCCGGCGGCATGGCGGGCATCAACCTCGGCCCGAAGGATGTCGTCGTGTTCTTCGGCGCCGTCGCCGCCGACGAGGACGCCGTCGTCGCGACGGTCTCCACGCCGGAGGGCACCCTGGCCGGCACGGACCCCGGGCGGGCGAAGGTGTCGGCGTTCGCCGAGTTCCCCGGCAAGGGGCGGGCCACTGGCGGAGTCCGCGCGCACGCATTCCTCAAGGGGGAATCCGCGCTCGCGCTCGCGTGGGCGGGCCCGGGTCCCGCGCTCGCGAACGGCCCGGGCGGCGAGATCCGCGAGCTCCCCGAGCCGGGTGCGAAGCGCGACGCGAGCGGGCAGCCGCTCGACGGCGTCGTCGGAGCCATCGGCGCGCGCCTCTGACGCACCGCCCCTGAGCGCCCGACCCCGTCGCCCGAGCGCCGGCGCCCGCCGGCTCAGGCGTCGACGCGCGCCCGGTCGAGCCCCTCGCCTGCGATGATGAACTCCTTGCGCGGGGCGACCTCGTTGCCCATGAGGAGCTCGAAGACCCTGGCCGCGGCCTCGCCGTCGCGCACGTTCATCCGGCGCAGCGTGCGCCCGGTGCGGTCCATCGTCGTCGTCGCGAGCTGCTCGGCGTCCATCTCGCCGAGACCCTTGTAGCGCTGGATCGGGTCCTGGTAGCGCCGGCCCTGCTTCTGCAGCTTCGCGAGCAGCTGGTTCAGCTCGGTCTCCGAGTAGGTGTAGACGACCTCGTTGGGCTTCGTGCCCGGATTCATGATGACGACACGGTGCAGCGGCGGCACGGCGGCGTAGACCCGTCCGTCCTCGAGGAGGGGCCGCATGTACTTCGCGAACAGGGTGAGCAGGAGCGTCCGGATGTGGGCGCCGTCGACGTCCGCGTCGGACATGATGATGACCTTGCCGTAGCGCGCGGCGTCGAGTTCGAAGGAGCGGCCGGAGCCCGCGCCGATGACCTGGATGATCGCGGCGCACTCCGCGTTCGAGAGCATGTCGGCGACCGAGGCCTTCTGCACGTTGAGGATCTTGCCGCGGATCGGCAGCAGCGCCTGGTATTCGCTGTCGCGCGCGAGCTTCGCGGTGCCGAGCGCGGAATCGCCCTCGACGATGAAGAGCTCGGAGCGGGCGACGTCACTCGACCGGCAGTCGACGAGCTTGGCCGGGAGCGAGGAGGACTCGAGCGCGTTCTTGCGACGCTGCGTCTCCTTGTGGGCGCGGGCCGAGAGCCGCGCCTTCATCTCGGACACGGCCTTCTCGAGCACGATCGCCGACTGCGCCTTGTCCTCGCGCTTCGCGGAGTCGAATCGCTCCTTGAGCCCGCTCGTGAGCACGTTCGCGACGATCTGCCGGACCGCCGGCGTGCCGAGGACCTCCTTCGTCTGGCCCTCGAACTGCGGCTCCGGCAGTCGGACGGTGAGCACCGCGGTGAGCCCCGCGAGGACGTCGTCCTTCTCGAGCTTCTCGTCGCCCTTCGCACTCACCTTGAGCTTGCGCGCATTCGCCTCGACCTGGGCGCGGAGGAATCGCAGCAGTCCCTGCTCGAAGCCGGTCTGGTGGGTGCCGCCCTTCGGCGTCGCGATGATGTTGACGAACGAGCGGAAGACGGTGTCGTACCCCTCGCCCCAGCGCAGCGCCACGTCGACCTGGCACTGACGCTCGACCTCGCGGGAGACCATGTGCCCCTGGTCGTCGAGCACCGGGATCGTCTCGGTGAAGTCGCCGGTGCCCTGGATCCGCCAGGTCTGGGTGAGCGGCGCGTCCGAGGCGAGGTGCTCGGCGAACTCGGCGATGCCGCCGGCGAAGTGGAAGGACTCGGTGCGGGGGGCGCCCTCGGCGGTCGCGTCGACGAGGTCGAGCCGGAGGTCCGGGACGAGGAAGGCGGTCTGCCGCAGTCGGTCGGTGAGCTCGGCGGGCTGGAACGCCGCGCCCTTCGTGAAGATCTGCGGGTCGGCCCAGTACCGCACCCGCGTGCCGGTGATCCCCTTCGCGACCTTCCCGACCTCGCGCACCTCCGAGGCGGATTCGAACGGGGTGAAGGGCGAATCGGGTCGAGGCCCCTCCGGCCCGTCTCGGAAGACGCCGGGCTCGCCGCGGTGGAAGCTCATCGCCCACGTCCGCCCGTCGCGATCGACCTCGACGTCGAGCCGCTCGCTCAGCGCATTCACCACCGAGGCGCCGACCCCGTGCAGGCCGCCGGAGGCGGCGTACGAGCCGCTGCCGAACTTGCCGCCGGCGTGCAGCTTCGTGAAGACGACCTCGACCCCGCTCAGCCCCGTCTTCGGCTCGATGTCGACCGGGACGCCGCGGCCGTGGTCGCGCACCTCGACCGAACCGTCCTCGTGGAGCACGACGGCGATGTCCGAGCCGTGGCCGGCGAGCGCCTCGTCGACGGAGTTGTCGATGATCTCCCACAGGCAGTGCATGAGCCCGCGCGAGTCGGTCGAGCCGATGTACATGCCGGGGCGCTTGCGCACCGCCTCGAGTCCCTCGAGGACGGAGAGGTGCCGTGCCGAGTAGTCCGCTGCCACGGATTCCACCCTAGGCGCGGGTGCCGACGCTCCCCTGTCGACCCGCCCGCGGCACGACGCGCGCGACCGGATGTCCCCCATTCAGGGGATGCATAAGTTCATGCGTTCGAGTGGAGTGCATGGCAGGGAGCGTTGCGAAGCGAGTGCGCTACTGGCTGCATCGTGCGGCCCGCGTCGACCTGCGCCGCGCATTCGACCGGGCGCGTCGCGTCTCGGCCGAATCCGGGCGACCGCTGCCGCTCGTCGTCGCCGACATGGCCTGGTGCGCCGTGCGCTACGAGGCCGGCTACCACGACTACCACGGCTTCCAGTTCCACCTCCTCGATGCCGCGGCACGGCGATCGGTGCTCACCTATGCGCGGGCGAACAGCCTCGTGCAGCAGGTCAATCCGATCGAGCACCGCCGCAAGTTCTGGGACAAGCGCGAGTTCAACCGGCTGTTCGCCGCGCACCTCGGACGGGACTGGCTCGACGTCGAGCGGGCGACCGCGTCGAGCGTCGAGGCATTCCTCCGCGAGCGCGGCACCATCGTCGCGAAGCCCATCGGCACCGATGCGGGGGTCGGGATCGAGCGCATTCGTCTCGACGACGTCGGCGACCCCGCAGCGCTCCGCGACCAGCTCCTGGCCGCGGGCCAGGTGCTCATCGAGGAGGAGATCCGTCAGCACCCTGATCTCGACCGGCTCGCACCCGACAGCGTCAACTGCCTCCGCGTCATCACGTTCCGCGACGGCGACGAGGTGCACGTCCTCGACCAGGTGCTCAAGCTCGGCACGGGCGCCTTCGTCGACAACCTCCTCGCCGGCGGGCTCTACACGGTGCTCGACGACACCGGGCGCGCGCGCTGGCCGGCGGTAAGCAAGGACCTCGACGTCGTCCACGAGCATCCCGTGACGGCCGAGCCGATCCCCGGCTTCCGGGTCCCCCAGTACGACGAGGTGCTCGACCTCGTCGACCGGCTCGCGCGCGTCGTGCCCGAGATCCCGTACGTCGGCTGGGACATCGCCATCACGCCGGACGGCCCGGTCGTCGTCGAGGGCAACTACAACACCGGCGTCTACTGGATGCCGCCGAGCATCACGGGCGAGCGCCAGGGCTCGCTGCCCCGCTACCTCGAGACGATGGGGCTCGCCGATCGGCGGCCGCGGTCCGCGGAGGTGGTTGGATGAATGCGTGGGGAACGAGCTCCGTCGGCGGCTGACGTACTGGACGAAGCGGCTGCGCACCCTCCGGCTGCGCACCATCCTCGACACCGCGAAGCGGGTCGCCGAGGTGTCCGGGAAGCCGGTCTCGATCGTCCTCGCCGACATGGCGTGGTGCACGCTGCGCTACGAGTCGGGCTACGCCGACTACGAGGAGTACGAGTATTACAACCTCGATCGGCGCGAGCGGCGCACGATGCTCTCCGCGGCGATGAACAACCGGCTCATCCAGCGCTACAACCCGATCGAGCACCGCGAGCAGTTCCGGGACAAGCGCCGGTTCAACCGAATCTTCGCCGAGTTCATCGGCCGTGAGTGGCTCGATGTCGAGGCCGCGGCGACGGACGAGCTCCGCGCATTCCTCGCTCGCCACGGCCGCGTCATGGCGAAGCCGATCGACGCGGAGGCCGGGCACGGCATCGAGCGCATCGACGCGGCCGACGTCGCCGATCCCGAGGCGCTCCGGGCGCGGCTCATCGAGCGGGGGCAGACGCTGCTCGAGGAGTGCATCGTGCAGCACCCCGAGCTGAGCCGGCTCGCGCCCGACAGCGTCAACACGCTGCGCATCGTCACGTTCCGCCGGGACGAGACCGTCACCGTGCTCGCCCGCGTGCTCAAGATGGGTACGGGCGCACCGATCGACAACTTCGGCGCTGGCGGCCTCTACACGACGCTCGACGAGCGCGGCGTCGCGATGTACGGCGCGCTCGGCAACTCCGGCCGCGTCATCGAGGTGCACCCGCAGACTGGCGTCGAGATCGTCGGCTTCCAGGTGCCGACATTCGACGAGGTGCTCGCGCTCGCCGACCGACTCGCGCGCGTCGTCCCCGAGATCCCGTACGTCGGCTGGGACATCGCGGTGACCCCTGACGGACCGATCGTCATCGAGGGCAACGAGAACACGGGGCTGTGGTGGATGCGGCCGAGCCTGAGCGGGGTCAAGGAGGGGCTGCTGCCCCTGTACCGCGAGGCGATGGGCTTCTGACGACGGGTTTGCGCCCGGAGCGAAACCGTGACGTGTGCGGCACGGTTTCGCAGGCGGCGTGTGTTTACATTGGCGAACCGATCGGACTCCCCCGATGCGGTCACCTGAGGGAAGGCGGGGCGATGAACCAGACGATTGAGACGAGCGCAGTACCGGCGACCGAGCTCAGCGCCCTCGACCGCTGCGACAGCTGCGGCGCTCAGGCCTACGTCCGCGCGACCCTCGAGTCGGGCGAGCTGTACTTCTGCGCCCACCACGCGACCGCCTACCGCGAATCGCTCCTGCCGACCGTCCGCCACTGGCACGACGAGTCCGCGCGCCTCCTCGAGGACGCGCGAGCCTGAGCCTCGTGCTCGGCGCCGAGTCGTAGGCTTGGCGCATGTCGGATCTCAGCGTCTTCGAGCAGCACGAGTCGGAGGTCCGCGGCTACATCCGCGCCTTCCCGACCGTCTTCGCCAAGGCGGTCGGCTCCCGGCTGATCGCCGAGGACGGCACCGAGTACCTCGACTTCTTCGCCGGTGCGGGCACGCTGAACTACGGGCACAACAACCCGAGGTTCAAGCCCGCGATCCTCGACCACCTCGAGCGGGACGGCATCGTGCACGGCCTCGACATGGCCACGAGCGCGAAGCGGGACTTCATCGCGGCGTTCCAGCAGCGCATCCTCGCCCCGCGCGATCTTGAGTACCGCCTGCAGTTCACGGGGCCCACGGGCGCGAATGCGGTCGAGGCCGCGATCAAGGCCGCCCGCATCGCGACGGGCCGCAACACGGTCATCGCCTTCACCCACGGCTACCACGGCCTCAGCCTCGGCGCGCTCGCGGCCACTGCCAATCGCGACTACCGCCGCTGGTCGGGCGGCCCGCTCGGCGGCGTCGTCTTCGCACCGTTCGAGGGCTACCACGGTCCCGACGTCGACACCGTCGCGATGCTCGCGCGCATGCTCGACGACCCGTCGAGCGGCGTCGACCTCCCCGCCGCGATGATCGTCGAGACGGTCCAGGGCGAGGGCGGCGTCAACGTCGCCTCCGCGGACTGGCTCCGCGCGATCCGCGCGCTCGCGACCGAGCACGGCATCCCATTCATCGTCGACGACATCCAGGCCGGCTGCGGCCGTACCGGTGACTTCTTCTCGTTCGAGTCGGCAGGGATCCGGCCCGACATCGTCGTCCTGTCCAAGTCGCTGTCCGGCTACGGGCTGCCGATGTCGCTCGTGCTCCTCTCGCCCGAGCTCGACGTCTGGGAGCCGGGCGGGCACACCGGCACGTTCCGCGGCAACAACCTCGCCTTCGTCGGCGCGACCGCGGCGCTCGAGACGTACTGGGCCGATGACGCCTTCCGCACCGAGACGCTCCGCAAGGGCACGATCCTCGGCGAGGGGCTGCTGGCGATCGCGGCCCAGCACCCCGAGCTGCTCAGCGCGCGCGGCAGGGGCATGTTCTGGGGGCTCGCCTCGCTCGGCGACCCCGGACTCGCGAAGCGGCTGTCCCGCGAGTCCTTCGCGCGCGGCCTCGTCATCGAGACGGCCGGCGCCCGCGACGAGGTCCTCAAGTTCCTGCCCGCGCCGACGATCGAGGAGTCCGAGCTGCGTGCGGGCCTCGCGATCGTCGAGGCCGCGGTCGCGGCGGAGCTCGTCGGGGCCGGGAGCTCGGCAGGCGCCGGGGTCGCTGAGGCCGCCCGGTGAGGATGCTCCTCATCCGGCTGCGCTTCCTCGCGCGCCGGATCTGGAACTGGGACCCGAAGCGGCTCACCGAGTTCCTCGGCTACGTCAAGAAGCTGTCGCGGAAGCCGTCCTGGATCCTCATCCCCGACATGATCTGGTCGGCGGTGGTGTACACGGCACCCTTCGAGGCCTACGCGCAGTGGGACTTCTTCATGCTGTCCGGGCGCGAGCGCCGCACATTCATGACGGATGCGAAGTCGGCGATCCTCTCGAACCGCTTCAACTCGCAGGAGCACCGCGTCTTCTTCGACCACAAGCTCAACATGCTGCAGCGCTTTGACGCCTACCTGCGGCGGGAGTGGTTCGATGTCGCGGCGCACGACGCGGCCGCCTTCGAGGCGTTCGTGCGGCGGCACGGACGCGTCCTCGCGAAGGAGGTCATGGGCGGCGGCGGGCACGGCATCGAGGTGATCGAGGCGAATGCGGTGGCGGACTTCCCCGCGCTCCGCACCCGGCTGCTCGAGCACGGCCAGGGCATGCTCGAGCAGTTCCTGCCCCAGCACGAGGGCATGAACCGGCTCAACCCGGGCGCCGTCAACACGATGCGGATCATCACGTACCTCGACCCGGACGACCACGTGCACGTCCTGACGCGATGCCTCAAGATCGGCAACCAGGGCGTCATCGACAACTATTCCGGCGGCGGCATGTACACGATGCTCGACGAGCGCGGCGTCGCGATGCACGCGGCGTATGACCAGGAGAACGACATCTTCGAGACGCACCCCGTCACCGGGACGCGGATCGAGGGGTTCCAGGTCCCCATGTTCGACGAGCTCCTCGCGATGATGGAGCGGCTCGCGCGGGAGATCCCGGAGATGCCGTACATCGGCTGGGACATGGCGATCACCCCCGACGGCCCGGCGCTCATCGAGGGCAACCACAACACGGGCGCGTTCCAGTCGCGCCCCTACGTCTCCGGCATCCGCATCGGCGACTACCCGAGGTACAAGGCCGCGATGCGGCTCTGACGCGAGCCTCAGCGGGTCGACGGCCGGATGATCCCGATCGGCGTCGACTCGGCGCCCTGGCCGAGCGGGTTGTCGCGGATGAGGCTCGCGACGTGCTCGTCGCTGCCGCGGCCCAGCGTCGTGCCGAGGATGTTGACCCCTAGGTCGTTCGCGTCGACGATCGCGACCTCCAGCGCGATCCCCCGCTCGGCGAAGGCCGCCTTGAGCTCCGCGGCCACCCGGCGAGGCTTGAGCGGCACGAGGACGACCTGCTCGTTGTACGGCGGGATGGTGTGGGCGGTCGGCCCGTCGATGCCGCGCACGCGGTCGCCGGCGATCCGGTAGAAGTCGCCGCGCCGCCCGAGGCGCTTCGTGACGGCGGCCACCGCCGCCGCGAAGAGGATCCGCGGCGTCCCGGCCTCGCGGAAGGCCATCTCCATCGTCTCGGGCATGCCGACGCCGATGCCGTAGCCGGTCTTCGTCACATGCTTCGAGAGGAATGCGGCGAGCGGCCGCGCCTCGACCTCCGCGATCGGGAAGGCCCGGCCCTGCGAGATCGCGACGATCTTCTCCGAAATGATGAGGAGATCATCATCCGCGGCGTGCGGCACGGCGTACTCCAGCACGAACGGGATCAGGTCGTCTCCCGCGACGAGCACACGCGTCCGCACCGGGATGCGCAGATAGCGTCCGCTGTCGACCTCAATCTCGAGCTGCTTGTCCGGATTCGGCTGCGCGGTCACGCATTCATCCCCAGGCGTCAGTCGAGGTAGTCACGCAGCTGCTGCGAGCGGGACGGGTGACGCAGCTTCGCCATCGTCTTCGACTCGATCTGGCGGATGCGCTCGCGGGTGACGCCGAAGGTGTCGCCGATCTGGTCGAGGGTCTTCGGCTGGCCGTCGCCGAGGCCGAAACGCATCCGGATGACGCCCGCCTCGCGCTCGCTCAGCGAGTCGAGGAGCTGCTCGAGCTGCTTCTGCAGCATCGTGAAGCCCACCGCGTCGGCCGGGACGACCGCCTCGGTGTCCTCGATGAGGTCGCCGAACTCGCTGTCGCCGTCCTCGCCGAGGGGCGTGTGCAGCGAGATGGGCTCGCGGCCGTACTTCTGCACCTCGACAACCTTCTCGGGCGTCATGTCGAGCTCGCGGCTCAGCTCCTCGGGCGTCGGCTCGCGACCGAGGTCCTGCAGCATCTGCCGCTGCACGCGGGCGAGCTTGTTGATGACCTCGACCATGTGCACGGGGATGCGGATCGTGCGGGCCTGGTCCGCCATCGCCCGGGTGATCGCCTGGCGGATCCACCAGGTCGCGTACGTGGAGAACTTGAAGCCCTTCGTGTAGTCGAACTTCTCGACGGCACGGATGAGACCGAGGTTGCCCTCCTGGATGAGGTCGAGGAACTGCATCCCGCGACCCGTGTAGCGCTTCGCGAGGCTCACGACGAGCCGCAGGTTCGCCCCGAGCAGGTGCGACTTCGCCTTCTGCCCGTCGCGCGCGACCCAGTCGAGATCGATGCCGAGCTGCGACTTGCGCTCGGCGGCGGTCATCTCGGAGAGCTTCTCCTCGGCGAAGAGGCCGGCCTCGATGCGCATCGCGAGCTCGACCTCCTCCGCGGCGTTGAGCAGCGCGACCTTGCCGATCTGCTTGAGGTAGTCCTTGACGGGGTCGGCGGTGGCGCCGGTGATCTGCGTCGACTGCGTCGGCGCGTCGTCGTCCTCGTCGGTGATCCGAATGCGGATCGCGCCGGTCGGGAGCTCCTCGTCCTTGCCGGTCGAGGCCTCCTCGTCGTCATCGTCACCCGCGTCGTCGGCCTCGTCGGCGGTGTCGTCCGCGGCCGGCGCGTCGACGACCTCGTCCTCGACCTCGTCGACATCCGGCTCGTCCGCCTCGTCCTCGGGCGCGGCCTTCGCGCGGCCGCGGCCCTTGGCGGCGGGCTTCGTCGCCGCGGCCTTCTTCGCGGCCGGCTTGGTCGCGACCGTCGTCTCGACGACCTCGGCCGCTGCCGACTCCTCGGCCGCCGGCGTCGCCTTCGCCGGCTTTGCGGCGGCCTTCGCCTTCGCCGGGGCCGCCTTCGCCGGGGCCGCCTTGGCGGTCGCCTTCGTGGTCGTCGCCTTCGTGGTCTTGGCCTTCGTGGTCGTCGCCTTCGTGGTCGTGGCCTTCGCGGTCGGCGCCTTCGCCGGGCTCGCCTTGGCAGTCGCCTTCGTGGTCGTGGCCGTCACGGCCTTCGTGGCCGTCGCCTTCGCGACCGTCTTTGTCGCGGCCGCTGCGGCCGCCTTCGGCTCCTCGGTCGCCGTCGCCTTGCTGCTCTTCGTCGCCATCTGCACCCTCCGCTCGCTCGCCGTGCCGGCGGCATGACTAGGACCCTTGTCAAGTCCCGCGCGCCGCGGAATGCGATCGCTCAGGCCTCAGACAGGGTCCAGGCCAATGATTATCGCACACCGATCCGCGCATTCCTCTCAGCGTCGAGACGGCGCGCCGCATTCCCGGATCCGGCCGATCAGTCGAGATCGCGCCCCTCGTCCCGCTGCCTCGCGAGGAACTTCTGCAGCTCGTCGGCGATCTGGTCCGCTGTCGGCAGATTCCCTGCGCTGTCGGTGAGCAGCGAGGGCAGCGGGTTCTCCTCCATGTAGCTGTCGTGGCGCCGCTCGAGGCCCTCGATGAGCCGCTGCAGCTCGGCGTTCGTGCCGACCTGCTCCTCGATCTTCGTGAGGTAGTCGCGGCCGTCGGCCCGCAGCTCGTCGGTCGGGAAGACGAGCCCCGTCGCCGTCGTGATCGACTCGAGCGCGGCGACCGCCGCGTTCGGGTAGTTCGTGTCCCCGAGGTAGTGCGGCACGAGCAGCGCGATGCCCGCGACCGAGTGCCCGAGCTCCTGCAGCCGGTACTCGATGAGATGGAGCGCCGTCGACGGCAGCTGCGTGTTCGGCCGCCAGATCGAGAGCTGCTCGATGAGATCCTCGCGGGTGCCGCTGATCGTCACCCCGATCGGCCTCGTGTGCGGCACGGGCATCGGCACCGCGTGCACCCAGGTCGTCCGGGCGACGCCGAGCTCCTCGACGATGCCGATGACGGCCGCCGCGAACCGCTCCCACTGCAGATCCGGCTCGTAGCCCGCAAGCAGGAGGAATGGCGTGCCGAGCTCGTCCTCCAGCAGCTCGAGCGACAGCTCCGACGGCGCGTAGTCCGTGAGCCGGGTCGACTCGAACGTCATGATCGGGCGTCGCGAGCGGTAGTCGAGCAGCTCGTCGTTGTCGAAGCGGATGAGCTCCTGCCCCGGCAGTGCGTCGATGAGGTGATCGCTGAGCTGGGCGACGGCGTGCCCGGCGTCGGCGAAGCCGGTGAGCCCCGCGACGAGGTCGAGCCCGCGCGGGACGACGGCGAGATCGGCGACGACCTCGTACAGCTCCTCGGGATCCCTCATGCCGCACAAGCGTAGGCCCCCTGCCTAGACTCGTGCTGTGCCAGTGCCTCGCGTGACGACCGCCTCGACCCCCCTCCTCGACACCCCGGCCGACGTCCTCGTCGTCGGGATCCGGCAGAGCCCCGACGGCCCCGTCGTCGTCGGCGAGGCGCCGCCGGAGCTCGCGGACCAGCTCGTGGCGATCGGCGCGACCGGCGCGACCGACGAGGTCCGCCGCCTGCCCGGCAGCGTGGGCGCGGCGCGCTCGGTCGCGACGATCGGACTCGGCAAGGACGCTCCGGATGCGAATGCGCTGCGCGAGGCCGCCGGCGCGCTCACGCGGCAGCTGCGCGGCGTCGGCAGCATCGTCCTCGGCCTGCCGTGGGCGACGCCCGAGGAGGCTGCCGCGCTCCTCGAGGGCGCGGCGATCGGCGCCTACCGGTTCGACGACTTCCGTTCGAAGCCCGACGCGAAGCTCGCCCCCGTCGAGGAGATCATCCTCCCCGGCGTCGACGCGGCCGTCGTCGCCGCGGCGACCGCGATCACGGAGGCCGTCGGCCTCGTGCGCGACCTCGTCAACACGCCGCCGAACGCGCTCGACCCCGTGGAGCTCGCGGCCCGCGCGCTCGCCGCCGTCGAGGCCGTCGCCGCGACCGGCGCCCCGATCAGCGCCGAGGTGCTCGACGAGGCGGCGCTCGCCGCGGGCGAGTACGGCGGCATCCTCGCGGTCGGCCGCGGCTCCCGGCGCCCCCCGCGCCTCGTGCGCGTCGACTACCGCCCGGAGGGCGCGATCGCGCACCTCGCGTACGTCGGCAAGGGCATCACCTTCGACACCGGCGGGCTCTCGCTCAAGCCGCCGACGGGCATGGTCGGCATGAAGTACGACATGACCGGCGCGGCGACCGTGCTCGCGGCGACCCTTGCCGCCGCGCGACTCGGGGTCGCGACGCGGCTCACCGCATTCCTCTGCATCGCGGAGAACATGCCGGGCGGCGACGCGACCCGTCCGAACGACGTCATCACGATCAAGGGCGGGACGACCGTCGAGGTGCTCAACACCGACGCCGAGGGCCGCCTCGTCCTCGCCGACGGGCTCGTCGCCGCGAGCGAGCTGCAGCCCGACGGCATCGTCGACGTCGCGACGCTCACGGGCGCCGCGCGCAACGCCTTCGGCTTCCGCACCACGGTGGCGATGGGCGACGCGGCGTTCACCGCGGAGCTCGCGGCCGCGGCGGCGGCGGCGGGCGAGGGCGTGCAGCCGCTGCCGATCGGCCCCGAGTGGCGGCCCGAGCTCAAGAGCGACGTCGCGGACATCGCGAACGTCAAGACGGGGTCCGCGATCGGCGGCATGTTCGTCGCCGGCGCCTTCCTCGAGGAGTTCGTCGGCCGCCTGGGCGATGACGAGGATGCTCCGCGGATCCCCTGGACGCACCTCGACATCGCGGGTCCGGCGAACAACGAGGGCAGCGCCTGGGGCTACACCGCGAAGGGCGCGACCGGCGCCATGGTCCGCACGCTCGTGCGGCTCGCGCACGCCCGGGCGACGGACTGAGCCGCCGTCTCGCACATCGCTGAAGCGGTAGGGTTGATCGAGATCTCCGCGAGCAGTGAGGAACCCGGATTTTGACTGAGCACACCTACGACCTCGTCGTCCTCGGCGCCGGCAGCGGAGGCTACGCCGCGGCCCTCCGCGCGAGCGAGCTCGGCATGACCGTCGCGCTCATCGAGAAGGACAAGGTCGGCGGCACCTGCCTCCACATCGGCTGCATCCCGACGAAGGCGCTGCTCCACTCCGCCGAGCTCGCCGACCAGGCGAAGGAGGCCGGGCACGCCGGTGTGCAGGTCGAATACAAGGGTGTCGACGTGCCGAGCGTCGTCGCCTACAAGGACGCGATCATCGCCTCGAAGTTCAAGGGGCTGCAGGGCCTCCTCAAGGCGCGCGGCATCACGACCGTCGCCGGCGCCGGCCGACTCGTCGGACCCAAGCAGGTCCAGGTCGGCGAGGACGTCTACACCGGGACGAATGTCGTGCTCGCGACCGGCTCGTACTCCCGACTGCTGCCCGGCCTCACCGTCGGCAAGCGGATCATCACCTCGGAGCAGGCGCTGCAGCTCGACGCGGTGCCGCAGCGCGCGATCGTGCTCGGCGGCGGCGTCATCGGCGTCGAGTTCTCCTCCGTCTGGCGCTCGTGGGGTGCCGAGGTGACGATCGTCGAGGGGCTGAGCCACCTCGTGCCGAACGAGGACGAGTCGGTGTCGAAGCAGTTCGAGCGCGCATTCCGCAAGCGCGGCATCGACTTCAAGCTCGGCGTGCGCTTCCAGTCGGCGGTCGAGACCGACACCGGCGTGACCGTGACGCTCGAGAACGGCGAGGTGCTCGAGGGCGACATCCTCCTCGTCGCCGTCGGCCGCGGCCCGGTCACCGAGGGGCTCGGCTTCGAGGAGCAGGGCGTGCAGCTCGACCGCGGCTTCGTCGTGACGAATGCGCGGCTCGAGACCTCGGTCCCCGGCGTCTACGCCGTCGGCGACATCGTCCCCGGCCTCCAGCTCGCGCACCGCGGCTTCCAGCAGGGCATCTTCGT
>CAKUJB010000022.1 GCA_934661165.1 uncultured Microbacteriaceae bacterium
CCGCCGGACCCCGCGGCCCCGGTCGCCGCCGCGGCGTGCGCCGCCTGTGCCCCGCCGAGGGTGCCGGCCGCCGCGATGCCGCCCGCGGCCGCGGTCCCGATGACGATGGGGCCGAATGCGCTGCGCAGCCCGCCGGTGACGTCACGGAGCTCCGCGACGACCGCCGGGCATTCATCGCAGATCGCGAGATGCGCCTCGACCTTGACGCGGTCCCGCGCCGAGAGGCTCCCCCGGATGTGCCCGCCGAGCAGGCGCCGCACCGGCGCGCAGTCCGCATGCACCGGGGAGTCGGAGACGTGCGCCTGGACGTACGCGTCGCGGAGGCCGTCTCTGGCCCGGATCGCGAGCGCGGAGACGGCGTTCGGCGAGAGCTCGAGGAGGGGGGCGACCTGCGCCGGCATCATGCCCTCGACGTCGAGGTACCAGAGCACGGCCTGGTGCCGCTCGGGCAGCGCACCGAACGCGGTCGCGACGAGGCGCGATTCGACGGAGCCGTCGGTCTGATCGGCGAGCGCGGTCGCGGCGCTGTACGGCGCCCAGTCGTCGACGTCCTGCTCCCGCGACCTCGCCTGCCCGACCTCGCCGGCGAGGCGGCGGATGACGGTGTAGAGGTAGGCGCGGAACGACTCCTGGGGCCCGTGCCCCCGGACAAGCGCGGCGTGGATGCGCTCGAATGCGGTGCTCACGAGATCCTGCGCGAGGTGCGGGTCCCCGCTCACGGCGATCGCGACGCGAAGCGCCGCGTCCCGATGGCGCTGGTAGAGCTCACCCATCGCGTCGAGGTCCCCGGCGCGGATGCGGCGCAGGAGCTCGGCATCGCCGGCCGTCTGCTCGTCGGTCACCGCACCCCCGCTCTCAAGAGACCGTAGTCGCCGACCATTGGAGGGCACGTCGCACACGCGCGCCGCTCGGGTTCGGCAGGGACAGGGTACGCCGGGTTGCCACGGTGCGGGAGGGATGCGCGCCGTTTCACGTCACGAACGGCCGGGGACGACGTCTCTTCCTGCGATATGGACTTCGGCGATCGCGACCTCAGCTCGGCCATCGCGCTCCTCGCGCGGGGGCTCGAGGCCGGGGACACGCATGCCGCGGTGCAGTGGCTCGGCACGCGCCGGGGTGAGGACGGCGTCGGACTCGCCGCCGCGTTCGACGACCTCACGACCGCCTACCGGGTGGCGGCCGGCCTCGACCCGGCCGGGCACGAGCTGCGGGACCTCGCGGTCGCCTGGGCGGAGGGGGCGATCGCGAGCGTCGATCGCCGCGGCGCGCTCGACCCTGTCACGGGGCTCGCGACGCGCGACTATCTCGCGACTCGGCTGCGCGACCTCGCCCGACTCCGACGCGCGGACGCCCACCGGCTGCTCGTCATCGGGGCAGGGCCGAGCCTGTACCGGCTCACCGTGCTGCTGCGCGCGGGACGGCTCGCCGCCGAGCTCGTCGGCACGTTCGCGAGCGCGGAGACGCCCGTGCAGCTCTCAGGGGGCCGTATCGGCGCCCTCGTCGCCGCCGATGACGAACTCGCCGTCGGCATGGCCGGACTGCGCCGGGCGATCCCCAGGATCGACGCGGCCAGCGGCGCGCCGAGCGCCGTGCCGGCCGAGATCGAGCTGCTCGAGCCGCCGTCGACCGCGGGAGCCGTCAGCGCATTCCTCGACGCGCTGTAGCGAGCGTCAGCCGAAGAGCGGCACGACCGGGATCGGCCTCAGCCGCCCTGTGCGATCTGCGTGTGGTGCCGGATGACCTCGGCGACGATGAAGTTGAAATACTTCTCCGCGAACTCCGGGTCGAGCTCCGCCTCCTCCGCGAGGGAGCGCAGGCGCGCGGTCTGCAGCCGCTCGCGCTCGAGGTCCGACGGCGGCAGCCCGTGCTCGGCCTTGAGCCGGCCGACCGCCTGGGTCGCCCGGAACCGCTCGGCGAGCATGTGGATGAGCGCCGCATCGATGTTGTCAATCGACCGGCGCAGCGCGGCGAGCTCCGGCAGAGACGCGGTGTCGGTCATGGTTCCACGTTACCGGTGCGGGCTCAGCCGAGCAGGTCGTGGCGGACGACGACCTGGTCGCGCTCCGGGCCGACGCCGATGACCGAGATGCGGGTGCCGCTGAGCGCCTCGAGCGCGAGCACGTAGTCCTGCGCGTTCTGCGGCAGATCCTCGAAGCGTCGGGCGCCCGAGATGTCCTCGGTCCACCCCGGGAACTCCTGGTACACGGGCTTCGCGTGGTGGAACGCGGTCTGCGAAACGGGCATCTCGTCGACGCGCTCGCCGTCGACGTCGTACGCGACGCAGACGGGGATGCGCTCGATCCCCGAGAGGACGTCGAGCTTCGTGAGGACGAGATCGGTGATGCCGTTGACCCGGGTCGCGTAGCGGGTGATGAGCGCGTCATACCAGCCGGTGCGGCGCGGACGCCCGGTCGTCGTCCCGTACTCGTGACCGACGCTGCGGAGCCGCTCGCCCCATTCGTCATCCAACTCGGTCGGGAACGGTCCCGCGCCGACGCGCGTCACATACGCCTTCGCGATGCCGACGATGCGGTCGAGGCGGTTCGGGCCGATGCCGGATCCGGTCGCGGCGCCGCCGGCCGTCGCGCTCGAGCTCGTCACGAACGGGTACGTGCCGTGGTCGACGTCGAGCATCGTCGCCTGGCCACCCTCGAAGACGACGTTGCGATCGGCGCGCAGCGCCTCGTCGAGCACGAGGCCCGTGTCGGCGACCATGGGCCGCAGGCGCTCGGCGGAGGCGAGCAGCTCGTCGACGACCTCGTCGACCGTGATCGCGCGGCGGTTGTAGACCTTGACGAGCAGGTGGTTCTTCTGCGCGAGGGCGCCCTCGACCTTCTGCCGGAGGATGCTCTCGTCGAAGAGGTCCTGGATGCGGATGCCGACCCGGTTGATCTTGTCCGCGTAGGTCGGGCCGATGCCGCGCCCCGTCGTGCCGATCTGGCGCTTGCCGAGGAAGCGCTCGGTGACCTTGTCCATCGTGACGTGGTACTTCGTGATGACGTGCGCGTTCGCGCTCACGACGAGACGGCTCACGTCGATGCCGCGCGCGATGAGATCGTCGAGCTCGTGCCAGAGCACCTCGAGGTCGACGACGACGCCGTTGCCGATGATCGGGACGACGCCCGGCGAGAGGATCCCCGACGGCAGCAGATGGAGCGCGTACTTCTCGTCACCGACGACGACGGTGTGCCCGGCGTTGTTGCCACCGTTGAACTTGACGACATAGTCGATGCGCGAGCCGAGGAGGTCGGTCGCCTTCCCCTTGCCCTCGTCACCCCACTGGGCGCCGACGATCACGACTGCGGGCATTGCTCCTCCTCGTGCGGTCCGACGGTCGATCCTATCGGGCGGTCATGCGCGGTCGTCTCGGCGGGCGGAGGGGCGTGCTCGCCGAGACGACCGCCGCTGTCAGCGACGCACCGCGCTCAGGCGTCGTCCCGTGCTCGGGCCGCGTCGGCGCAGCCAGGCCAGCAGAGCGAACACGCCGAGACCGCTGCCGAGGAGGCTGAGCCCGACGAGCGCGATCGAACCCGCGTCCACGCCCGTGGCGGGCAGGTTGAACAGGTTCGTCACCACGATCCCGAGCGGCGCCGTCAGCCCCGTCGCGAGGGTGAGGACCGCCGTCCGTCCGATGCTCGGCGCCGCGCCGCCGACCGAGATCCGGGTCTCGTTCGCCGAGCCCGCATTCGTCTCCGTCAGCGTGCACTCCGTGCCCGCCGGCAGGCCGGTCTCGACGACCGTGAGCCCGAGGGGGCCGCCGATCTCCGCCGCGACGCTGCGAATCGCCAGGCCGGGCGCCGGGTGGCTCGCTCCGGTGAGCGTGCACTCGAGCGTGACCGGATAGGTCCCGCTCGCGCGGCCGGTGTCGGTGCCGAGCACCGACTTCTCGATCGCGAGCTCGACGACGTGGAACGTGTTCGCGACCGCGACCTCGTTGCCCTCGGCGATCCCGACGAGCGGGTCGAGCACCGTCGAGGTGGCCGTCGCCGGCGCTGCCGCGACGCCGTCCTGCGTCACGACGAGCTCGATCTCGGCGGCGTCCGCCGTGTCGCTCTCCTCGATGAGGCAGTCCGCGCCGACGGCGAGCTCGGTCCAGGTCACGGTGTCGCCCGCGGAGAACGACTGCGTCGCCGGCTCGAGCGCGTCGATGGCGACCCCGTCGAGCGTGCAGGTGAGGGTCACCTCGAACGGCCCGTACTCGACGGGCGTCCCGGTCGCGTCGAGCGCGCCGCCGGTGTCGACGGTCTTCGTCGCGCTCACCTCGGCGAACTCGTAGCGGTTGACGACGCCGAGCGGCATCTGGGCGTGGTCGGTCACCGCGAGCGCCGCGCCGGTGGTGTCGATGACGAATGCGTGACCCGCCGACGCCGGTGCCGCGAGCGTCGGGCCGGCAGCGCCGGTCGTCGCGTCGATGATCCGGGTCGAGGTCGCGCCGCCGTCGCCCAGCTCGACGAGGTCGCACGCGGTGCCGGTCGGCAGCTCGGTGTACGTCGTCGCCGGCGTGGTCGCGTTGAGAACGCGGATCGCCCCGCCCGGGACCGTGAACGGCGCGGCATCGAGGGTGCAGGTCAGCTGCACCTGGTAGTCGCGGGTGCCGAACTTCGTGCCGGCGGCGCCGTCCTCGAAGAACTTCGTGACGGCGACCGAGCCGGTGAGGTACCAGTTGGTGATGTCGATGTCGGTGACCGTGGCGTCGACGACGGTGATCGTCGTCGTCGTGGTCGTGGTGGGCGTCCCGCCGTCGATCGCGATGGTCGTCGCATCGGCGTCGCCGGCGTTCGTCTCCGTGATGTCGCAGACGGCGCCGGGAACGATCGAGGTCCAGCTCGCCGTCGGCGAGGCGGCCGAGAGGTTGACCGTCTCGTCGACGAGCACGTCGATGCCGTACTCGCAGTACACGTCCACGGGGAACGTCTCGGCGCTGCCGCGGTAGGCGGCGCCGCCGTCGATCGCCTTCGTCACCGAGAGGCCGGAGACCCCGTACGTGTTGCGGTAGTTCGCCGTGTTCTGCGTCACCGGTGCGGCGGTCGCGTCCGGGGTGAGGCTCGCGAAGACGATGGTGCGCGTCGCCTGGTCCGGCGCGGCCCCACCGGGGGACGTCCCGGACACGACGGTGTCGTCGGCGCCGCGGTCATCGGTCTCGACCACGGTGCACTCGGCACGGGCCGGCAGACCGGTGAAGGTCCGGACGCCGGCGTCGTCGAGCGAGAACGTCGTGTTGAGCACCTCCGCCCCGTTGAAGGTGCACACGATCGAGAAGGCGAAGCCGGTCGGGACCGGGCTCGAGGTCGTCTGCACCTGCTTCGTGACCGACAGGCTCGCGAGCTCGTACACATTCGTCAGGCCGAGCGTCAGCGTCTCGGTGGGGGTCCCGCTCGTGACCGTCACGCTCGTCGGGTCCGACGGGTTCGGCAGCTCCTGGCCATGGTCGTCCTCGGCGACCGAGCAGACCGAGTCGACCGGGACGCCGGTGAGGGTCGTCGTGCTGCCCGCCGTGAGCGTGATCACGCCGCCGGCCGTGAGCGGCACCGCGGCGCCGTGCCAGGTGCAGCTCACCGTCGCGGTGAAGCTCGCCGGGGCGAATGCGGCACCGGCGCCGGTGACCGCCTTGCTGACGGGCACGGAGCCGTTCGCGAAGGTGTTCGTCACGGTCACCGTCGCCACGTTGCCGTTGCCGACGGTGACCGTGCCGCCGGTCGGCGAGATCGTCGTGCTCGACGCGAGGCCGGAGTCGGTCTCGGTCACGGTGCACGAGGCGCCCGTGGGCAGGCCGGTCCAGTCCGCGGAGCCCGCGCCGGTCACGGTGCGGGTGGTGCCGCCCGGGATGTCCGCATCGATGGTCACCGAGGTGCCGTTCACCGTGCGGGTGCAGGTGATCTCGAACTCGTAGACGTGGCCGGTCGCGGGAGCGAGGCTCGCGGCCGGGGCGCCGCTCAGCGCCTTCGTCACGCGGACCGTGCCGGTCCGGAACGTGTTCGTGACGGTCACCACCTGCGGGGTCGCGGTCGCGTTGGCGATCGTGACGGTCGTCGGCGAGACGGTGACCTGGTTCGCACCTCCGGTCGCGGACTCGCTCACGACACAGGCCGCGCCGGTCGCGAGGTTCGTGATGACCGGGCTGCTCGGGGTCGTCTTCGAGAGGGTGAACGACCCGGTGTACACCGTCGAGGGCACGGCGGAGTCGAGCGTGCACTCGACGTCGATCGTGAAGCTCGCGTTGCCCCAGAGCGCCTGGCCGGCACCGGTCACGGCCTTGTCGATGCGCAGCTGCCCGGCCCCGAAGGTGTTCTCGACGGCGAGGGAGATGTCTGCCGGGGCTCCCGTGGAGTCCGCCTCGAGCACGAAGCTCACCGACTTCGTGCCCGTGTGCGGCACGGGCGGGTCGGTGATGCCGTTCGTCAGCGTGATATCGGTCGTCGCGTTCCCGGCGCCATTCGCCGTCGTCTCCGTCACAGTGCAGGAGGAACCGGTGGGCACGGTGGCCGGCGAGGTCCAGGTGGCACCGTGCGCGAGCGAGAACGTGGTGTTCAGCGCCTCGGCGCCGAGGAATGTGCACACCGCGGTGAACTCGTACGGGCCGGGTCGCGTGATCAGCACACCCTTCTCATCCTCAGCGGGTCCCGCATCGACCGACTTCGTCACCGTGAACGGGTTGGCGTAGCTGTACGTGTTCGTCGCCTCGACCTCGAGCAGCGCGAGCGGCGTCGGCCACGCGGGGTTCGCGACGTCGGTGCGAGACGCGAAGTCCCTGAGGGCGAGCACCGAGGACGGCGAGAGGCTCACCTCGACCGCCGGCGACGGGTTCTCGACGATGGTGCAGGCTGCGTACAACGGCAGGTTGAGGTACGACCACTCGTGGTGCGCCGCGTCGCCGACCGGCTTCCCGTTGTTGATCGTGAGCACCGTGCCGTCCGCGGCGAGGGTCACCTCGGAGAGGTCCTCCCCGGCGAGCCCGAGCAGCGGGACGTCGACCCCGTCGGAGGTGCACTCCATCGTGAAGTCGTACTCGTCCGGCATGACGGAGCCGAACGGCCAACCGCCGGGTGTCGAGACCGCCTTCGCGAGCTCAAGCTTGCCGAGCGCCATCGCGATACCGGTCTTCCGCGGCTCACGGATGAGGCTCGGGTAGGGCGTGCCCGGGGCCGTGGGGTCGACGCCGAGCGCACCACCGGCGATCGAGTTCCAGGCGATCGAGTCGCGGTCCGACGTCTCGGCACGCTCCGCGAAGGGGGCCGTCTTGCTGCGGTATTCGATCGTGAGCGTCTCACCGGGGAGCAGTCCCTCGACGCCGGCACCGGCGTCCTGATAGGTCACGACGACCCGGAACGCCTTGACCTCAGCGAGCTCGTCGGCGTCCATCGACGCCTCGTCGTAGGTGACCCAGCCGCGGCCGCCGTTGACCTCGGCGATGCAGCTCGCGGGCTCGCCGGCCTGCAGGTCGCCCGAGGTCACCGGCAGTCCGGTCATCTGGGAGAGGATGTCGAGTCGGTTGCAGACCGTGGACGGGACCGTCGTCAGGTACTGGATCGCGACGACCGCATCCGCGGCATGCGCGGTGCCGGTCAGCTTGACGTCGAGGTCGCCGAGGAAGGTCGGCGCCCAGCGGGAGGAGCGGACCTGGTCGATGATGACGCCGCGGTCGCCGTAGGTCGGCAGGACGTCGATCAGGGCGATCCGGGTGCTCGGGATGTTGCCCGAGTTCTGCACGTCGACCCGCCACTCCTCGGCGCCGCCCGGCCGGGTGATCGGCACGCACGGGCTGCGGTAGTACTCGTCGCCGACGACCGCGCCGTCCGGGTCCCAGTTCGGCGTCTCGCAGTAGGCGGTGCTCGGCGCGCCGGTGTAGGCGAGGACGCCGAGGTCGTCGTAGTTCGCATCGCCCGAAGCCGCGCCGAGCACGCCGGCCCCGTCACCGCGGACGCCCTTGATGATCTGCAGGGGCGAGGCGGCGACGGTGTGGACGCTCGTCGTGGTGGAGCAGTCCTCGACGTTGTTCACCACGGGCTGGTTCGTGCCGCTCACCGCGCCGACGCAGGCGTCGAAGCGCCGGTCGGTCGTCACGGCGGCGCCGTTGGCGATGTCGGAGTTCGCGGGGATGTTGGCACGGACCTGGAGATTCGCCGTGATCGTCAGCGTCCAGCCGGACGGCAGCACGAAGGCAGTGTCGACGGGCTCGAAGGTGATGGTCGCCAGCGGCACGCTGGGAGTCGCGGTGAATGCGGGGGTCGGCTGCGTCGCGCCGCTGCCGTCGCGGAGTGCGTAGCGGAAGACCTCAGGGTCGCCGGGCACGATCGTCGGGATCACCAGTCGGGCACCGGAGCCGTCGGTCTCGATGGTGTCGACGATCTCGACGCCGGTCATATCCCAGTCGCCCGTGTTCGTCACCGCGATCTGGAACGGGATGGTCGTGCCCGGCGAGACGTCGCCCGCCGGCGTCTTGACGATCCGCACGGCGTTCTGCTGGTGCAGCAGGTCCGTGGTGTCGTCCGCCTCGGCGCGCTCGCGCCACTCGACCGGGGCCGGGTTGAAGCTCTGAGGCCAGCCGCCGACGCCCTCGACCTGGAGCTCGTTCGAGGTCCGGCCGAGCACCGTCTCCCCGGGAGCGACCGGGGTCGCCGGGAGGTACGGCTGGGTCGAGGGGACCGGGTCCGTGTCGGCGCCACTCGGGCCCATGAGCAGGTTGTCCCGGCGGTCGGCCGTGAACTGCACCCGCTGACGCGGGTTGTACGGCCGCTCCCAATTCGCACCGTCGGCGCGGTCGATCGTGTACCGCAGGCCGCGGACGGCTTCCGGCAGGATGAGGCCGAGGGACAGCGTGACCGTCGAGCCGGGCGTGCCCGTCGCGACGTCGACCGGCACCCAGCAGGCGTCGAGGACCGGGTTGCCCGCGCAGGTGACCGCGATCTCGTTGGTGAGCGCGACATAGGCGTAGTCCACCCCGACGAGCGCCTCGACCGCGACCCGCGTGATCGGCGCGGCGAGGGTGATCGGCTGGAAGCCCGTGAAGTCGTACGCGTTCCAGAACCTGGGGTCGGCGTCGGTGTACGTCATCTCGAGCGTGCGGACCGAGCCGGCGGGCTGGCCGGAGAGCTCGACCGTCACGTTGCGCGCCGAGTCCTCCTGGTTGCGAGACTCCGGCGTGATCGTCTTGAACGCCGACACCCCGTACGTCGGGTCGATGAGGTTGAGGTGCGCGTTCGCGTCGTCGCTCGCCATCCCGGCCTGGCCGCTCAGGCCGCCCGGGTCGCGGACCCAGGCGCGGACGGTGTTGTCCGGGGTCGTGGCGACCAGGATGTCGGTGCCGCTCGTGCGCTCCGTCGCCCGCAGCTGCGCGACGTACTGCAGCTGCGTCTGCTCGCCGGTCTCGATCCGGCCCTCGTGGCGGACGTTGATCGCGATGGCATCGGCGAGCGTCGCCGGGGGCAGGGCCTGCGCCTGCGCGATGGTGTAGGACACGGGGGTCCCCGGGGCGGCGCCGTAGGTGATGAGGACCTCGGAGGAGGTCGCGCCGGCGGGCACGCTGACGCCGAGGATCTGGTACAGATTCAGATACTCGGAGGCCAGGGTGGTCGGAGTGGCCGGAGTCGGATCGGGGTCGAGGAGTTCGAGCACGTCGACCCGTGCGGCCGTCTCGTTCGTCGCGACGATGGTCGCGGTGGCCAGCGGGTAGCGGTCGAGGTCGGTGCCCACGGGCGGGAGCCCGAGCGTGGTCTGGTCCCAGGCCTTCGTCACGGAGACGTTGAGCGGGACGTCCTGAATCGTGATGGTGTCGCCCTCGACCGTGCTGTGCACGGTGGACGGGTCGATCCAGCCGTCGACACGGACGGTGTTCTGCACGAGGCCGGTGCTGCCCGCGTTGTAGTCCGCGCGGGCCGTGACGGCAGTGCCGTCCGAGCGCTTCGCGTCGCGGATCTCGAAGGTGAGATCGATCGGCCGGAAGTCATCCGACCTGGCCACGCCGCTGCCGACCGGCGGGTCGAGCGGGCTCGTGATCCGCGAGGAGCGGGTGGGGCTCTCCTCGAACTCGAGCCGTACGCCGACTGCGTCGGCCCGCTGCGCGGGGGACAGCGTGTAGCCCGGGAAGGCCCCGTCGCAGACGCTCGCCGGCGAGCAGACGGTGCTCGTGATGTCGACCCAGGCGTCGGCGGCCTCGCTGAAGTAGAGCACGGCGGTGACCGCGTCGAACTTCATGGCGGGGTCGCTCGTGTTCGTGATCGGCGCGATCGCGACGAGGTCGAATGCGTCGAACACGGTGTCCTCGACGTCCGGGAGCCCGGTCGCGGTCGCGGAGGCCGGTGCCGGGTCGCTGATCACCGCGCGCTGCACCGGCAGCCCGCTCGTCGTCCAGAACAGCCGGGCAGTCGCCTCGTGGGCAGTACGCGCCTGGATGGTCTTCGTCGGCGGGTCGATCCAGGCCTTGTCGGCGAGCGTAGGGCCCGAGCCGGGACCGGGACCAGAGGGGTCGTCGATCGCGTAGACGGTGATCTGCGCCGGGTCGTCGTCGATCGCGAAGACCGGATCCGCATTCGTGTTGTCGACCCGCGACTGCGCGACGTTGTCGATCTGCACCGGCGCGGTGCCCAGCGGGGCGCCCGCGGGCTGGCCATCGCTGCGTAGCGTGCTGCGAAGCGCCACCTGGTAGTACGTCGCGACGGTGAAGCCGGGCTGGAGCAGGGTGCCCGGCACGGTCGGCTCGAACACGAGCTGGATGCCGCCGAAGTTCGCCGCGTCGCGGACGCTCGCCGGGATCTGCACCGTCCAGTTGGACACCGGGCCGACCGCGGTCGCACCGGGGACCGGCACCCAGGCGGTGCCGTTCCACCAGTTCGCGGTGACCGTCGCATTCGCCGGGACCGCGGTCGGGGCGATGGCACGGAGGTCGAACTGGTCCCAGAACCCGTCGATGGCGCCGGACGGGACGGCCGGGTCCGAGATCGTCAGCGCCTCGGCGCCAACGGTCGAGTCCGGGACGTCGCTGCGGCCGTTCACCTTTGACTCGAGGACGATGACCGCGGTCGAGCCGGGCTCCGACCACATCTCGGTCGGGACGATGCGCTTGTCGACGGTCGTGTTCACCCTGGCCGGGGTCCGGGTGAGGTCGTCGAAGGCCTCGACGTCGGCGTTCGCGCCGTCGGCGCGCTCGACCTCGGCGTAGGCGATGTTCGTCTCGGTGATGTCGAGCAGGCCGGGGACCGACAGTGCGGTCACCGAGAAGGGGAGCACCGCGTAGGCGCGCGGGATGATCGTCCCGGTGTAGCTCACGGTGAAGCCGGTGACGGTCCGCCCGGACTCCGGCGTCGGCATCGGATCGGTCTCCGTCAGCGCGATCGACGGCGAGGGGTCCGCGTCGTCGTACTGGTACCGGAACGTCGCGGCGGTGGCGCCGATCGGCCACTCGACGTCCGCGTCGACGAAGCCGCTGAACTCGAGGCCCTGCTCGAGGAGGTTCTTCTCGCCCGGCGCCGGCTCGGTCACGTCCATCCGGATGATCGGGAAGTCGCCGTTGCCGGACTCGAGGCGCGCGGTGGTGCGCTCGCCGGGCACCAACCGGTGGTCGTCGAAGCGCTTCGTGAGGAACGGGCCAAGCGCCGCCTGCTCGAGCGCGATGGTCGCGGGCGCGTCGACCGGGCCCGAGTCGGCGAGGTCCTTCGTGAGCTGCGCGGTCGCCGTGTTCTCCAGGTCGTAGCCGGCGGGCGGCACCTTGAACCCGTCGTCGATCCCGACCCGCATGACGGTGTCGAAGACGATGGTGCCCTCGCCGCCACCGGCGGTCACCGGGATCGTCCCCGTGCTGCTGCTGAAGACGAGCCGCACCCCGAGGATGTCCTCGGACGCCGGGGCACCGGTGAGCAGGTCGTTCGGGTCGGCGGGGATCGGCTGCGCGGTCGGGCTCGCCGGCAGCCAGGCGGGACTCGGCAGCGCCGTGGCATCGAGCCACTGGACCGCGACCCGGTCGGCCCCGGTCGGCGGGGTGAGCTCGCTGATGCCGGTGATCCTGAGGTAGTCCTGGAACGGGTTCGGCGTCCCGTCCTTCGGATCCTGGACGGTGAGGACGTCGACGGACTGGTTCGACGCGTTCCAGGTCGTCAGCGTCAGCTCCACCGGCACGCCGGACACCGCCGGCGCCGAGGTCGGGTCGAAGGACTTCGTGATGCCCGGCACGAGCGTCAGCGGCACGTTCGGGGTGACGACGGCGGCGCGCGACAGGCCACTGTTCGTCGCATTCGCCGCCGTGAAGACCGCCGTGTTGACGAGCTCGACGCCGTTCCAGTCACCCGAGACATTCGTCGGCAGCGTCGCCGAATAGGTGACGACGACGCTCGTGCCGTCGTCGAGGCCGACCCCGCCGAAGACCGGCTGGGTGAAGGCGAGCTGGATCGTGTTGCCCGACGAGGTGTTGGTCGCGGGCGCGCCGGAGACCGAGATGCTCCCGAGGTCGAGCACGAGTGGCGCGGGCACGACATCGGTGAGGGCGGCATTGAGGCAGCCCGTCGGCTCGAGGTTGCTGCAGACCAGCTCAACGCGGTAGTTGACGGTCTCGCCGGGGGCCAGCGCCGGCGGGGGCGACGGCTGGGTGCTCTTCGTCAGGCCGAGCACGGAGGTCGGGTCGTCGTCGGCGAACGCGGTCCAGGTCGGGCTCAGCGACAGGCCGAGGGCGGCGATCAACGCGATCGCGATCCCGCGGACCCCCCGCCCCCAGTAGCCCGTGCGGCGAGACGGCTGGGCCATGAAGCCGGTCCGGCGGTTCCTGGCATACCGGGCTCGCATCACTGGGGTCCTCCTGGCGGGCGCATTGCGGCGCGTCGCGAACGCGCCACGACGCAGAAGCCGCGCCCTCGGGTGAGACGCGGCTCCTCTCAGACAAGCAAGGAATGGCGGCGCGGGTGGTCGAGGTGATCGTTATTCACCCCGGAGTTCACCCCACCCCCGTTCGGGGGGCCTGCCGTGGGGCCCGTCCTCCGGCACGCCGAGGATCCCCCGCCGCGTGGCCTCCGCGACGGCCTCGTGCCGACCGTTCACCCCCAGGCGCCGGTAGACGGACCGCACGTGCGTCTTCACCGTGTTGACGGTGACATACTGCGCGGCCGCGATCTGCGGCAGCGTGCCGGGGCCGGCGAGCAGTCGCAGGATCTCGAGCTGGCTCCCGGTGAGCCGCACGCTCGGTTCGGGGTCCCACAGCGCGAGCCGCCGATCGACTGCTGGCCTGCCGTGCAGCCCGGGGATCGCTGCCGCGACCTCTTCGGGCACGAGCTGCAGCGTCCGCCACAGCCCCTCGCGATCGATGAGCACCGCGACCGGGCCGGCGAGGCCGGGGTCGATCCTGCCGCGCAGCCGGAGCTGCGCCCACGCGGTGAGCAGCATCGCCTCGGCCCGAACCGCTGGGCCCACCCCCGATCCGACGACGAGACCGCGCGCCGCGGCGATCGCGGACTCGGGGCCGGACTCGTGCAGGGCGAGCCGCGCTCGCACGACGTCCTGGTCGCGGATGCCGGCCACCGCCGGCAGCTCGAGCGCTCGCCGGGCCGAGGCCGGCTCGCCCATCATGGTCAGCGCTCTGGCTCGCGCCCCGGCGATGATCGTCGAGGCGAGGGAATGTCCCGTGACCGTGCGCAGCGACATCGCCCGGTCCGCCTCGTCGAGCACCCCCACGAGATCCCCCGTCACCGTCGACCAGCGCGTCGAGGCGAGGAGGGCGAAGGGCCACATCTCGGCGTCCGCGTTGAGACGGTTCGCCGCCATGACCAGGTCGGCGGCGGTGCCGTCGAGGCGCTCGACAGCGATGAGGGCGCGAGCCGCCGCCGCGGTGCCGGCGAGCATCGACGCGATCGGCTCCGCGTCCGGCAGGCCGTGCTCGGCGAGGCCGAGCAGCTCCTCCGCCCGCCGCAGCTCCCCGAGCGCGGCATGGATGACGGCGCGCTTGAGGAGGATGTCCGACTCGACGACGACATGGTCGCCGAGGTCGCGCAGCGCGAGCGCATCGGCGAGGGACGCTTCGGGGGAGCGCAAGTCGTCGGTCATTTCGGGTTCCCGGCTTCGTTGCTCGCCCGTCGGCACGACGGGCACATTCACGAGTCTCCGCTCGCGCGCGTGACCAGCACCCCCGGAGCGTCAAAATGCCGATAAATCACCCCGGAAATCACCCGAGCGACCCGGCCCGCCGGGATAGCGGGTCATCTGGCGTGGCGGCGCACCCATTCGTGCATGACGATCGCGGCAGCGGCGGCCGCGTTGATCGAGCGGGTGGAGCCGAACTGCCGGATCTCGACGTGGATCCCGGCGGCCTCGAGCGCGGGCTCGGTGAGCCCCGGGCCTTCCTGGCCGAAGAGGAGGAGGCAGGCCTTGGGGATCGGCGCGCCCTCGACGGGGACGGCGCCCGGCAGGTTGTCGACGGCGACGATCGGGAGCGACCTCGCGGACGCCCAGTCGACGAGCTCCGCGATCGTCTCGTGGTGGGCGATGTGCTGATACGCGTCGGTGACCATGGCGCCGCGGCGATTCCACCGGCGCCGACCGACGATCCGCACGCTCGCGGCGCCGAACGCGTTCGCCGTGCGCACGATCGAGCCGATGTTCATGTCGTGCTGCCAGTTCTCGATCGCGACGTGGAAAGGGTGACGTCGGGTGTCGAGCTCGGCGCGGATCGCCTCGACCGTCCAGTAGCGGAACTCGTCGACGACGTTGCGGCGGTCGCCGTGCGCGAGCAGCTCGGGGTCGTACCGGGAATCGGTCGGCCGCGGCCCGCGCGCCGCCTCGTCCCAGGGTCCGACCCCGACCTCCGACGTCACTGGGGGGCGAGCCCCAGGTCGTCGAGGCCGATGGCGTAGCGATACTCGTAGCCGGCCGCGCGGATCACCTCGGCGGCGTCCGTCGCGCGGTCGACGACCGTCGCGACCGCGGCGATCTCCGCGCCGGCGCGCTCGAGCGCCTCGATCGCCTTGAGCGGGGACCCGCCCGTCGTCGAGGTGTCCTCGACGACGACGACGCGCCTGCCCGTGAGATCGGGGCCCTCGACCTGTCGGCCGCGGCCGTGGTCCTTCGGCTCTTTGCGGACGACGAAGGCGTCGACCGGGTACCCCATCGCGGCGCCCTGGTGGAGGATCGCGGCACCGATCGGGTCGGCGCCCATCGTGAGCCCGCCGACCGCCGCGACGTCGGGGATGTCGCGGATGAGATCGATCATCACCCGACCGATGAGCGGCGCGACGCGGTGGTCGAGGCTCACCCGCCGCAGGTCGATGTAGTAGCTCGCCTTCCGCCCGCTCGTCAGCGTGAAGTCGCCGTGGAAGACGGCGAGCGCCTTGATGTAGTCGATGAGCTGCTCGCGGTCGGTCACGCGACTCAGCGTAACCGGGCCGCGCTACCGTGGAGGCGTGCGGATCGCGACCTGGAACGTCAACTCGATCCGGACCCGTGTCGCTCGCGTCGTCGACTGGCTCGGCCGGGCCGACATCGACGCGCTCGCGATGCAGGAGATCAAGTGCCGACCCGAGCAGTTCCCGCTCGAGGCGTTCGAGGCCGCGGGCTACGAGGTCGCGATCCACGGACTGAACCAGTGGAACGGCGTCGCGATCGCGAGCCGCGTCGGGATCGAGGACGTCGAGGTCGGCTTCCCCGGGCAGCCTGGCTTCGCGAAGGGGCACGAGGGCCCCGACGCGCCGCGCGAGGCCCGTGCGCTCGGCGCGACCGTCGGCGGCGGCGTGCGGCTCTGGTCGCTCTACGTGCCGAATGGGCGCGCCCTCGACGACCCGCACTATGCGTACAAGCTCCACTGGCTCGACGCGCTGCGCGCCGCGACCGCCGAGTGGCTCGCGGCCGACCCGGACCTCGGCCTCGTGCTCGGCGGCGACTACAACGTCGCGCCGACCGACGTCGACAACGGCGATCCGACGATCCGCGTCGGCGTGAGCACGCACGTCTCGCCGCCCGAGCGCGCGGCCTTCCAGGCGCTCCTCGACGCCGGGCTCGCCGACGTCGTCCGGCCCACGCTGCCGACCGGCTACACGTACTGGGACTACCAGCAGCTGCGCTTCCCGCGCGACGAGGGCATGCGCATCGACTTCCTCCTCGCCTCGACCTCGCTCGCCGCCGCGGTCGTCGACGCGGAGATCCACCGCGAGGAGCGCAAGGGCGAGGCGCCGAGCGACCACGTCCCCGTCGTCGTCCAGCTCGCCGAGGACGGCGTCGACGACGAACCGCCGATGCTCTACTGAGCGGCGATTCGCGCCCCGCCGCGGTGCCCAACCGCACTAGCGTGCGTGGAATGGATGGGGGATCCGATACACCGCTCACCGTCGACGACCGGGTGCTGCCCGTGAGCGAGACCGTGACGGCGGTGTACGACCGCATCCTCGCCGAGATCCTGAGCGGCGAGCGGCCCGCAGGGTCGATGATCCGCGACGTCGACATCGCCCAGACGCTCGGCGTCTCGCGCACGCCCGTCCGGGAGGCGATCCTGCTGCTGCGCAGCACCGGGGTGCTCGAGGTCGTCGCGAGCCGCTACACCCGGGTCGCCGTCATCGACGAGGCCTCGATGCTCGACCTCTTCCGCGTGTGGGTCACCCTCTTCCGGCTCGTCGTCGACGAGCTCGTCGCCTCGGACATCGAGGTCGACCTCGCGCGGCTCGAGGCGGAGGATGCGGCAGCACGCCGGTGCGGGGGCGACCCGCACGCATTCGTCATCGCCTCGGGTCGGTTCTTCGACCTCGTCGTCTCGCGCAGCCGCAACCCGCACCTCGTCCGTGCGGTCCATTCCGTCGTCCACGCGATCCGGCTCGGGCTCGTGAGCACCCCCTCGGCGGTGGAGCTCGATGCGGTCCTCCGGGTGCAGGCGCAACTCCTCGACGCGGTCCGCGCGCGGGACGTCGCCCTCGGGCGCGCCTCCGTCGAGGCGCTCACCGAGATGGGCGAGGCCACGACCTGACGGGGCGGGCCCGCGCATTCCTCACGAATGCGCGGGCCCGCTCAGCCGGTGACGCTCGCCTCAGCTCTCGGCGCGCTCGACGACGAGCGACTCGCCGTCCGGCGCGACATCCACCCGGACGGTGTCGCCGTCGCGGATGTCGCCCGCGAGCAGCGAGCGGGCGAGCGAGTCGTCGATCTGTCGCTGCATGAGCCGGCGCAGCGGGCGCGCGCCGTACACCGGGTCGTAGCCGCGCGCGGCGAGCCACGTGCGTGCCGTCGGCGTGACGCCGAGCACGAGGCGACGCGCCTCGAGCCGGCGCTCGAGCCGGTCGATGTACAGCGAGACGATCTGCCCGAGCTCCTCGACGCTGAGCGCCGAGAAGACGACGATGTCGTCCAGCCGGTTGACGAACTCGGGCTTGAACGCCTTCTGCACGAGGTCGAGCACCGAGCGCTCCTTCTCCTCCCAGTCGAGCGACTGGTCGACGAGGAACTGGCTCCCCAGGTTCGACGTGAGGATGAGGATCGTGTTCTTGAAGTCGATCGTCCGTCCCTGACCGTCCGTGAGTCGGCCGTCGTCGAGCACCTGGAGCAGGATGTCGAAGACCTCGGGGTGCGCCTTCTCCACCTCGTCGAGCAGGATGACCGAGTACGGGCGACGGCGGACCGCCTCCGTGAGCTGGCCGCCCTGCTCGTAGCCGATGTAGCCGGGCGGGGCGCCGACGAGGCGCGAGACCGAGTGCTTCTCGCCGTACTCCGACATGTCGATGCGCACGAGCGCCTTCTCATCGTCGAAGAGATAGTCGGCGAGCGCCTTCGCGAGCTCGGTCTTGCCGACGCCGGTCGGGCCGAGGAAGAGGAAGGAGCCCTGCGGGCGACCCGGGTCGGAGATGCCCGCTCGGGTGCGGCGGACCGCCTCCGAGACCGCGGCGACCGCGCGCTTCTGTCCGATGACCCGCTTGCCGAGCTCGGTCTCGAGCTGGAGGAGCTTCTCCGTCTCGCCCTCGGTGAGCCGATCGACGGGCACCCCCGTCCACTGCGCCACGACGGCGGCGACGTCCTCGTCCGTCACCTGGTCGTTGACCATGCGCGGCGCGTCGCTGTCCGCGGCGCGCTCGGCCTCGGCGATGCGCGACTCGAGGCCGGGGATCGTCTCGTAGTTGAGCCGCGAGGCCTGCTGGTAGTCGCCGGCGCGCATCGCGCGGTCGAGCTCGATGCGGGCGTCGTTGAGCTGCGTCTTGAGGTCGCCGACGGAGTGGAGCGCCGACTTCTCGGCGTCCCAGGCGCGCTGCAGCTCCGCGAGCTCGGCCTCCTGCTCGGCGAGCTGCGCCCGGAGCGCGGCGAGGCGCTCGATCGAGGCGTCGTCCTTCTCCTTCTTCAGTGCGAGCTCCTCGATCTTGAGCCGGTCGACGGCGCGCTTCAACTGGTCGATCTCCATGGGCGAGGAGTCGATCTCCATCTTGAGCCGGGAGGCGGCCTCGTCGACGAGGTCGATGGCCTTGTCGGGGAGCTTGCGTCCGGAGATGTAGCGGTTCGAGAGGGTCGCCGCAGCCACGAGCGCGGAGTCGGCGATCGCGACCTTGTGGTGCGCCTCGTAGCGCTCCTTGAGGCCGCGCAGGATCGCGATGGTGTCCTCGACGCTCGGCTCGCCGACGTAGACCTGCTGGAAGCGGCGCTCGAGCGCGGCGTCCTTCTCGATGTACTCGCGGTACTCGTCGAGCGTCGTCGCACCGATGAGGCGGAGCTCGCCGCGCGCGAGCATCGGCTTGAGCATGTTCGCCGCGGCGACGCTACCCTCGCCGCCGCCCGCGCCCATGAGGGTGTGGAGCTCGTCGATGAAGGTGATGACGCCGCCGTCGGACTCGTTGATCTCCTTGAGGACGGCCTTGAGCCGCTCCTCGAACTCGCCGCGGTACTTCGCGCCGGCGATGAGCGCGGCGATGTCGAGCGCGATGAGCTCCTTGTCCTTGAGCGAGTCGGCGACGTCGCCGGCGACGATGCGCTGCGCGAGCCCCTCGACGACGGCGGTCTTGCCGACGCCGGGCTCGCCGATGAGGACGGGGTTGTTCTTGGTCCGGCGGGTGAGGACCTGTGAGACGCGGCGGATCTCGGCGTCGCGCCCGATCACGGGGTCGAGCTTGCCGCTGCGCGCGATCTCCGTGAGATTCACGCCGTACTGCTCGAGTGCGCTCTTGGCGTCCTCATCGGGGTGAGGCGCGCCCTGCATATTGGCCATGCTACTCCTACTGCTGCTTAAACTTGAGTGGTGGTGACTCAAGTTTAGCAGGGCGCGCCGTCGCGCGCCAGATGCTGTGGGCTGCAGTGCTTGGGAGGAATGCGTGAGCTGCAGCTCCCGAGCGGCCCACCCCATTCCTGCGCCCGGCCGGGGCATCCCGGGCCCCTGGGGTGCTGGGCTCCTCGGGACCTGAGCTCCTGGAGGCAGGCGGAATCCGCGAGCGCAGGCGGAATCGGGCGGATTC
>CAKUJB010000023.1 GCA_934661165.1 uncultured Microbacteriaceae bacterium
TCGTCAAGCACGCGGGCGTGCTCGACGAGGCGGCGCCCCCGCTCGCCGAGCGCGCCAATGTGCTCCACGCCGGCACCGACGTCGTGCGGGGCACCGCGCGGCTGCTCGTCACCGGCACGGGGAGTGCGACCGAGATCGGCCGCATCGCGGTGCTCCTCGAGCGGGTCGAGCGCCGGCCCTCGCCGCTGACGACCGAGCTGCAGCGGCTCGTCACGGTCTGCAGCATCGTCGCCTGGGTCGTCGTCGCACTCATCGTCGCGATCGGGCTGGTGCGCGGGCTGCCGGTGTCGCAGCTCCTGCTGCTCGCGATCGCCGTCGCCGTCTCGGCGATCCCGAGCGGGATGCCGACCTTCGTCCAGGTCATCCTCGCCTCGGCCGCCGGCCGCCTCGCCGAGCGTCACGCGGTCGTCAAGGACCTGAGCGACGTCGAGACGCTCGGCGCGACGTCCCAGATCGTCACGGACAAGACGGGCACCCTCACCCGCAACGAGATGGTGGTCAGGGCCATCGTCCTCGACGGGCACCGCTTCGCCGTCGAGGGCGACGGCTATGCGCGCACGGGCCGTGTCCTCGCCCCGGCCGGGGTCGAGGTCCCCGATCTCACGGCGATCGGCTACGCCCTGTGCCTCGTCTCCGATGCGACGGTGTCGGCGGAGGGCGTCGTCGTCGGCGACCCGACCGAGGCCGCGATGGTCGTCCTCGCGGGCAAGCTCGGGATCGACGAGACGCTGAGTCGCGCCGAGTACCCGCGGCTGGCCGAGCAGCCCTTCGACTCGGACCTCAAGTTCATGGCGACCTGGCATCGCGTGCCGTGGCAGAGCGCCGACCGAGTCATCGGCCTCGTGAAGGGCGCGCCCGACGTCATCCTCGCCCGGTCGACGGCCGACGAGGCGACGAGGCGGACGTGGCTCGCGCGCAACGAGGAGCTCGCGGCGGACGGGCTGCGCGTGCTGGCCCTCGCGATGCGCGTCGAGGCGGACGAATCACTGCGCACGATCCAGGCGGACCCGCTCGCGGCGGTCGACCGGCTCGACCTCGTCGCGCTCGTCGGCTTGATCGACCCGCTGCGGCCGAGCGCCGCCGATGCGGTCGCGCAGGCGCGCTCGGCCGGCATCGACGTCCGGATGGCCACGGGAGACCACGCGGTGACGGGGGCGGCGATCGGGCGCGAGCTCGGGCTCGGCCCGGGGGCGATCGCGGGCACGGAGTTCCAGGCCCTCAGCGACGCGCAGCTCGCCGCACGGCTCGATCACCTCCACGTCATCGGCCGGTCCACGCCGGACGACAAGCTGCGGCTCGTCACCGCCCTGCAGGCGCGGGGCGAGGTCGTCGCGATGACGGGGGACGCGGTCAACGACGCCGCCGGCATCAAGGCGGCCGATGTCGGCGTCGCGATGGGCAGCGGCGCCGAGGTCACGAAGCAGGCCGCGCGGATCGTGCTCACCGACGACGACTTCGGATCGCTCGTCGCGGGCATCCGCGCCGGTCGGGAGACCTACGACCGGATCGTCGCCTACGTCGGATTCCAGACGACGACGCTCCTCGCGCTCGTCCTGCTCTATCTCGCCGCCTCCGCCTTCGACATCGGGCAGGGCGAGGTCATGCCCCCGCTCATGGTCGTCACGATCGCCTTCGTCTTCGCGACGCTCCCGGTCATCATGATCGTGCGCGATCGATCGGCCGCGGACCTCATGTCGCGGCGACCGCGCGATGTCCGCAAGCCCCTCGCCTCCGCCGCGGCGCTCGGGCGCTGGGCGATCTGGGGCGCCGTCCTCTTCGGCGCGGCCATCACCGCGCTGCTCATCGCCCCCGACGAGCCGCGGCAGGGCGTGCCGAGCACGGCGGCGACCATGGTCTTCGCGACGCTCGCCATCGCGATGACCCTCGGCGGTCTCGCCTGGCGGCGGGAGACGGAGCCCGGCTGGCGCGCACCCGTCTGGCCGCCGCTGCTGTGGGCGGTCGCGCCCATCGCCTACCTCGTGCTCACGACCGAACTGCCGCTGCTGCGCGAGCTGCTCGGGACGGTCGCGCTCGAGCCCCGGCAGTGGCTCGCCTGCGCACTCCTCGGACTCGCGCTGCCGGCCGCGATCGAGGCCACGAAGGCCGTGCGCCGGGTCCTCGCGCGGCGCGAGCGCGCCTCGCGGGCATGGGAGGATTGAGGCATGCTGCGCTGGCTGACTGCGGGGGAGTCGCACGGACCCGAGCTCATCGCGATCCTTGAGGGGATGCCGGCGGGCGTGCCGATCCTCCCGGAGGACATCCAGGCCGACCTCAGGCGGCGCACGCTCGGCTACGGGCGCGGCGCGCGCATGGGCTTCGAGCAGGACGAGCTCACGATCTCGGGCGGCATCCGCTTCGGCGCGACCATGGGCTCGCCCGTCGCGCTGCGCATCGGCAACACGGAGTGGCCGCGCTGGGTCGACGTCATGAGCGCGACCCCCGTCGACCCGGCGACGCTGCCGAAGGGTCGCGGCGCCCCGCTCACGCGACCCCGCCCCGGCCACGCCGACCTCGCCGGCATGCAGAAGTACGACTTCGCCGAGGCGCGCAACGTGCTCGAGCGGGCGTCGGCGCGCGAGACCGCGGCGCGCGTCGCGCTCGGGGCGGTCGCCCGCGCATTCCTCGCCGAGCTCGGCATCCGTCTCGTGAGCCACACGCTCGCGATCGAGACGGTCCGCGTGCCGGATGACTACGCCTATCCGGTGCCGGAGGACGTCGCGCGACTCGACGCCGACCCGCTGCGCTGCACCGACCCGGCGACCTCGCAGGCGATGGTCGAGCGCATCGACCGCGCGCACGACGAGGCCGACACGCTCGGCGGCGTCGTCGAGGTGCTCGCCTACGGCCTCCCGCCCGGGCTCGGGTCGTACACGCACTGGGACCGACGGCTCGACGCGCAGCTCGCCGCCGGGATCATGGGCATCCAGGCGGTCAAGGGCGTCGAGGTCGGCGACGGCTTCGAGACGACCCGGCGCCCCGGCTCCGCCGCGCACGACGAGATGGTGCGGGAGGCGGGCGGCATCGAGCGGCTCACGGACCGCGCGGGCGGCACCGAGGGCGGCATGTCGACGGGCACCGTGCTCCGGGTGCGCGCGGCGATGAAGCCGATCTCGACGGTGCCGCGGGCGCTGCGCACGGTCGATGTCGCCAGCGGCGAGGCCGCACAGGCCCACCACCAGCGCTCCGACGTCTGCGCCGTCCCCGCGGCGGGCGTCGTCGCGGAGGCGATGGTCGCGCTCGTGCTCGCGAATGCGGTGCTCGAGAAGTTCGGCGGCGACTCGATCGGCGAGACGCGCCGCAACCTCGAGTCGTACCTCGCGGCCATTCCCGACGAGCTCCGCACGATCGGCGACTGAGCGGTGGGCGCCGTCGTCGTGCTCATCGGCGCCCCGGGTGCGGGGAAGACGAAGACGGGCAAGCGCGTCGCGCGCGCCCTCGGGGTGCCGCACATCGACACCGACAAGGTCATCACCCAGGCGCACGGCCCGGTGACGGAGATCTTCGCGACGCACGGGGAGGCCCGGTTCCGCGAGCTCGAGCGGGAGGCGGTCGCCGAGGCGCTCGAGCAGGACGCCGTCGTCTCGCTCGGCGGGGGCGCGGTGCTCGACCCGCGGACCCGCGAGGCGCTGCGCGGCCGCCCGGTCGTCCAGCTCACGGTCTCGAAGTCGGGGATCCTCGAACGGCTCGCGGAGGCGGGCCCCGAGGCGATCGAGAAGCGCCCGCTGCTGCGGGACGGCGGCCCCGAGGCGTGGGAGCGTCTCGTCGCCGCCCGGCAGTCCATCTACGACGAGGTCGCGACGACGACGATCGACACCTCGCACCGTCCGTTCGATGTCGTCGCCGAGGAGGTGCTCGCATGGCTCAGGAGCCGATGAGCCCGGACCCGACCGTCATCGAGGTCGCGGGGGAGCGCCCGTATCGGGTGCTCGTCGGGCGCGACCTGCTCGGCCGACTGCCGGAGGCCCTCGGGCCCGGCGTCGCGAAGGCGCTCGTCGTCCACCCGCCGACGCTCGGCGCGCGGGCGGAGGCGCTGCGGAGCCTGCTCGCCGAGGCGACGGGCATCGAGGTGCTGCTCGCCGAGATCCCCGACGCCGAGGCCGCGAAGCGCGTCGAGGTCGCCGCGTTCTGCTGGGAGGTGCTCGGCAAGTCCGACTTCACGCGCAGCGACGCGATCATCGGCCTCGGCGGCGGCGCGGCGACGGACCTTGCGGGCTTCGTCGCGGCGACATGGCTGCGCGGCATCGCGGTCGTGCAGATCCCGACCACGGTGCTCGGCATGGTCGACGCCGCGGTCGGCGGCAAGACCGGCATCAACACCGCGGAGGGCAAGAACCTCGTCGGCGCGTTCTGGGCGCCGCGCGCCGTGCTCTGCGACCTCGACCTGCTCGACACGCTGCCGCGCAACGAGCTGCTCGCGGGCTACGCCGAGGTCGTCAAGTGCGGCTTCATCCAGGATCCCCGGATCCTCGAGCTCGTCGAGGCGGACGCAGCGCGGGCGACGGACCCCGCGACGCCGGAGTTCCGCGAATGCGTCGAGCGCGCCATCGCGGTGAAGGCCCGCGTCGTCGGGGAGGACTTCACCGAGCAGGGCCTGCGCGAGATCCTCAACTACGGGCACACGCTCGGCCACGCCATCGAGCACACCGAGCGCTACACCTGGCGCCACGGCGCGGCGGTGTCGATCGGCATGGTCTTCGCCGCGGAGCTCTCGCGGATGACCCGCGGGCTCGCCGACGACGCCGTCGAGCGCCACCGTCGCATTCTGCGATCGCTCGGGCTGCCGGTGAGCTACCCGGGCGATCGCTGGGCGCACCTCCTCGGGGTCATGCGGCGCGACAAGAAGTCCCGCGGCGCGATGCTCCGCTTCGTCGGGCTCGACGAGGTCGGTCGTCCGACGACGATCGAGGGGCCGGAGGAGTCGCTCCTGTACGCGGCCTACCAGAACATCGCCGAGGAGTCCGGCGAGGACGGCCATCCCTAGACTGGTCGCATGCCGAGCATCTTCGAACGGATCATCGCCCGCGAGCTGCCCGCGGACATCCTCTACGAGGACGACCTCGTCATCGCGATCCGGGATATCGCGCCGCGCGCGCCGGTCCACCTCCTCGTCGTGCCGAAGACGGCTGCGCACGAGAACGTCGTCGAGCTCGCCGCGGGCGACCCGGCGCTGCTCGCGCACGTCGTCTCGGTGGCCAAGGAGCTCGCCGCCGAGCACACGGGCGGCGAGTTCCGTCTCGTCTTCAACACCGGCGCCCGTGCCGGCCAGAGCGTCTTCCACGTGCACGCCCACGTGCTCGGCACCGCGGACGGCTCGACGCTGAACGAGGACACACTTGGCGAGTTCTGATCCCGCCGCGGCCCCGGAGCAGGCCTCGACCGAGATCGAGGTCGACGGGCTCGCGATGGTGCGGCTGCTCGGCCCCCAGGACCGGCTGCTGCGCACGATCGAGCGTCAGGTGCCGTCTGTGCGCGTCTCGGTCCGCGGCAACCTCGTCCGGCTCGCGGGGGAGGCCGGCGACGTCGCGCTCGCCCGCGCGCTCGTCCAGGAGCTCATCACGATGGTCCGCGACGGCGTCGAGCTCGACGAGCTCGGCGTCACGACGAGCCGGCGTGTGCTCGAGCAGGGCGGCACGCCGTCCCAGGCGCTCGGCGAGGCGATCCTCACGAGCCGCGGCCGGACGATCCGCGCGAAGACCCCCGGTCAGCGCGCGTACGTCGAGGCGATCGAGGCGCACACCGTCGTCTTCGGGATCGGCCCCGCCGGCACGGGCAAGACGTACCTCGCGATGGCCAAGGCCGTCCAGGCGCTGCAGCGCAAGGAGGTCGACCGGATCATCCTGAGCCGGCCCGCGATCGAGGCCGGCGAGCGGCTCGGCTTCCTGCCCGGCACGCTCACGGACAAGATCGACCCGTACCTCCGACCGCTCTACGACGCGCTCAACGAGATGCTCGACCCCGAGGTCGTCCCGAAGCTCCTGGCGACGGGCGTCGTCGAGGTCGCGCCGCTCGCGTACATGCGCGGTCGGACGCTCAACAACTCGTTCGTCATCCTCGACGAGGCGCAGAACACCTCGCCCGAGCAGATGAAGATGTTCCTCACCCGCCTCGGCTTCGGCTCGAAGATGGTCGTCACGGGGGACATCACGCAGGTCGACCTGCCGGCCGGCGCGAGCGGGCTGCGGCTCGTGACCGAGATCCTCGATGGCATCGATGACATCGCGTTCAGTCGGCTCGGGTCCGAGGACGTCGTGCGGCACACGCTCGTCGGCCGCATCGTCGACGCGTACACCGCCTACGATGCGAAGCAGCAGGCGAAGCAGCACCGGCAGCAGCAGTCGGTCATCAAGCAGCGCAGCGGAAGGCGAGCATGACCGTCGAGATCAACAACGAATCCGGCGTCGCCGTGGACGAAGCGGCGGTGCAGCGACTCGTCGTGCACGTGCTCGACCAGCTCCACGTCCACCCCGAGGCGGAGCTCGCCGTCGTCTTCGTCGACGAGGGCGCCATGGAGGCGCTCCACGTGCAGTGGATGGACGAGCCCGGCCCCACCGACGTGCTGAGCTTCCCCATGGACGAGCTGCGACCCGGGACCGAGGACGAGCCGACCCCGGCCGGGCTCCTCGGCGACATCGTCGTCTGCCCGCAGGTCGCGCACGCCCAGGCGGAGTCCGCGGGGCACAGCGCGAAGGACGAGATCCTCCTGCTGTGCTGCCACGGCCTGCTCCACCTCCTCGGCTTCGATCACGGCACGGCTGAGGAGGAGCAGGAGATGTTCGAGCTGCAGCGCGACCTCCTCGTGGGCTTCGCCCTCGCCGAGCGGAAGCGCTGAGACGTGTCCGATCCGAGCGGGTGGCAGCGCATCACCGACCCCATCGGGCGCGCGCTGCTGCGGCTCGGCGCGACGCTGCGGATGGGCTCCCGCGAGCAGGGCGTCCAGCTCGTGTCGGTCGTCGACGAGGCGGCCGAGCAGGAGGTGCTCGAGGATGAGACGCAGGAGCTCATCCACTCGGTCTTCGAGTTCGGCGAGACCGTCGTGCGCGAGGTGATGGTGCCCCGCACCGACATGGTGACGATCGGCGCCGCGGAGGACGTCGAGGCGGCGATCGACCGCTTCATCGCGAGCGGCGTGTCGCGGATGCCCGTCCTCGGGGAGGACGCGGACGACGTCGTGGGCGTGCTGCATCTGCGCGACATCCTCCGTGCCGGGGATCGCACGGCACTCGAGCTCGCCCGGCCCCCCGCATTCGTCCCGGAGTCGCAGAAGGCCGATGAGCTGCTGCGCCAGATGCAGCGGGAGCGCTTCCACCTCGCCCTCGTCGTCGACGAGTACGGCGGGATTGCCGGGCTCGTCACGATGGAGGACCTCATCGAGGAGCTTGTCGGCGAGATCTCCGACGAGCACGACCGCGACGCGCCCGAGCTCGTCGAGCTGCCAGGCGACCGGGTGCGGGTCGCCGCGCGGTACAACATCGAGGACCTCGGCGAGCACTTCGGCCTCGAGCTCGAGGACGACGAGGTCGACTCCGTCGGCGGGCTCCTCGCGAAGGCCCTCGGCCGCCTGCCGCTGCCTGGCGCGAGCGCTTCCGTGAGCGGGCTCGTCCTCACCGCGGATCGGGTCGAGGGGCGACGGCTGCGCACCGTCCTCGTCGAGCGCGATGAGGCGCTCATCGCCGCCGAGGCGGCCTTCCCGCCCGAGGAGCCGCGGCGACGCCTCCGCGAGCGGGTGCGCACGGGCCAGGTCCCCGTCGTCGAGGAGGAGCGGCCGTGACGCACCGCTCGGGGTTCGTGTCCTTCGTCGGCCGCCCGAACGTCGGCAAGTCGACGCTCATGAACGCGCTCGTCGGCGAGAAGGTCGCGATCACCTCCTCGAAGCCGCAGACGACGCGGCGTGCGATCCGTGGTGTCGTGCGCGCGCCGGCCGGCGAGCTCGTCATCGTCGACACGCCTGGTCTGCATCGCCCGCGCACGCTCCTCGGCGAGCGGCTCAACGACCTCGTCCAGGCGACGCTCGGCGACGTCGACGTCATCGCGTTCTGCGTGCCGGCGGACGAGAAGATCGGGCCGGGTGACCGGTACATCGTCGAGCAGCTCGCGAAGTTCCCGCGGGCGACGCCGGTGGCGATCGTGACGAAGATCGACAAGGTGCCGAAGGCGCGGGTCGCCGAGGCGCTGCTCGCCGTCGCCGAGCTCGCCGACTGGGCGGAGATCATCCCCGTGTCCGCCCTCACCGCGACGCAGCTCGACGTCCTCCGGGACGCGCTCATCGCGCTCCTCCCAGAAGGGCCGCCGCTGTACGACGAGGCGACGACGACCGAGGAGAGCCACGAGGCGCGCATCGCCGAGCTCATCCGCGAGGCCGCGCTCGAGGGCGTCGAGGACGAGCTCCCGCACTCCCTCGCGGTGACGATCGTCGAGATGGGTGCGCGTGAGGAGTCCGACATCGTCGACGTGTACGCCGATGTCTGGGTCGAGCGCGACAGCCAGAAGGGCATCATCATCGGCAAGGGCGGCAGCCGGCTCCGCGAGATCGGGGCGAAGGCGAGGCCCGCCATCCAGGAGCTCCTCGGCGCCCGCGTCTTCCTGTCCCTGCACGTCAAGGTCGCGAAGGACTGGCAGCGTGACCCCAAGCAGCTGGGCCGCCTCGGCTTCTAGGCGGTCCCGTCCGTGCCGGATATGCACCGAGTGGCGGGCAATGCACTGAATGGCGGGCCTCCAGCCCTGCTCGCCCGCCACTGAGCGAATGACCCGCCATTCGAGGCTGCGGCCGATCCGGCGCAAAGATCACTCCGGTTGAGAGAGTGCTACGCGTGCTACGGTCTTCGCGTGACCGAGACCATCAGCCAGCGCGAGATGCGCAACCGCAGCGGCGAGATCCTGCGCGCGGTCGCGGCGGGGGAGTCGTTCATCATCACCAACGACGGTGTCGTGGTTGCGGAGCTGATCCCGCACGGCGCCCCCCGTGCGAAGCCGAGTCCAGATCGCCCAGCGCGTGAGCACAAGGGCTTCAGCGAGCTCAGGCTCTACGAGATCGAGGGGACCGTCCAGGAGACCCTTGACGAACTCCGACGTGAGTGGTGGGAAGACCGGTGAGGCGGTGCTACTTCGACGCCTCAGCGGCAGCCAAGCTGCTTGTCCAGGAGGCGGAGTCGGCTGATGTCATGCGCTGGGCGGACGATGAGGACCTTGAGGCAGTGTCCTCGCTGCTCATGGAGACCGAGTTGCGTCGCATGGCCGAGCGGCGCGGACTGACCCAGGAGTCGGTCTCGGCGGTCCTGCGCAAGTTCGCGCTGTTCGAGATTCCGCCATGGGAGTATCGGGCAGCTGGGCTGATCCCCGGCGATGATCTGCGCACCCTGGACGCGCTGCATGTTGCGTCGGCGATTCGCGTCGAGGCAGACGTGCTCGTCACGTATGACGCACGAATGCGCGACGCGGCCGCGGCAATGGGGCTCGCGGTCGTGCAACCTGGCCGCTGATCGCGACCCCTGTCCGCTCTGGCTGGCGGAGCGCGCAAGGGCCATCTCGCTGAGCCAAGTCTGATTCAATCGGTAGTCGCGACCGCGAACCGCGAAGGGAGCCGCATGCTGCGCACGATGCTGCACGGGAAGATCCACCGGGCGACGGTGACGCACGCCGACCTCCACTACGTCGGCTCGATCACGATCGACTCGGTGCTGCTCGATGCCGCCGGCATCCTGCCCGGCGAGCAGGTGGCGGTGGTCGACATCGACAACGGCGCGCGCCTGGAGACCTACGTGATCGAGGGGGAGCCCGACAGCGGCGTCATCGGCATCAACGGCGCGGCCGCGCACCTCGTCGGCGTCGGCGACCGGGTCATCATCATGTCGTACGTGCTGCTCGACGAGGCGGAGCTCGCCGCGCACGCCTCCCGCGTCGTCCACGTCGACGACAGGAATGCGATCCTCGCCCTCGGCGACGATCTGGCGGAGGCGATCGCGGCCGGGCTCAGCTCGCCGCCCCGCTCGCGCTGATTCACGGCGCCGGAGTGCTAGCCTGGAGGCATGCGCACCGGCCTGCTCCTTCTTGGTCGCCGCGACGGGTTCTGATTCAGCCTGACCCGTCGCGGAGTCTTCGGCTGGGCTGAAACCCCATAGACATCCAAGGAGCAGGACCCATGCACAACCATCAGCAGCCGTCGTCGATGCCGACGCACCGCTACCGCCCGTATCACGAGCAGTTCGCCGTCTCGCTGCCGGACCGCACCTGGCCCGACCAGCACATCACCGCTGCGCCGCGCTGGTGCGCCGTCGATCTCCGCGACGGCAACCAGGCGCTCATCGACCCCATGTCGCCGGAGCGCAAGCGCATCATGTTCGACCTCCTCGTCGGCATGGGCTTCAAGGAGATCGAGGTCGGCTTCCCGAGCGCCTCGCAGACGGACTACGACTTCGTCCGCTCGCTCATCGAGGAGGGCGCGATCCCCGAGGACGTCACCATCCAGGTGCTCGTCCAGGCGCGCAAGGAGCTCATCGACCGCACCTACGAGTCGCTCCGCGGTGCGAAGCGGGCGATCGTCCACCTCTACAACTCGACGTCGGCGCTGCAGCGCGAGGTCGTCTTCAAGACCGATCAGCAGGGCGTCATCGACATCGCGCTGCAGGGCGCGCGGTGGTGCGTCGAGGCCGAGTCGCGCATTCCTGACACCGAGATCTTCTACGAGTACTCGCCGGAGTCCTACACCGGCACCGAGCTCGAGTTCGCGGTCGAGGTGTGCAACCGGGTCATGGAGGTCTTCGTCCCGAGCGCGGAGCGCAAGCTCATCCTCAACCTCCCGGCCACCGTCGAGATGGCGACGCCGAATGTGTACGCCGACTCGATCGAGTGGATGCACCGGCACCTCGACAATCGTGAGCACGTCATCCTCTCGCTGCACCCGCACAACGACCGCGGCACGGCGATCGCCGCGGCCGAGCTCGGCTACCTCGCCGGCGCGGACCGCATCGAGGGCTGCCTCTTCGGCAACGGCGAGCGCACGGGCAACGTCGACACGGTCGCGCTGGCGATGAACCTCTTCACGCAGGGCATCGACCCGCAGCTCGACCTCTCCGACATCGACGGCATCCGGCGCACGGCCGAGTACTGCAACCAGATCAAGGTCCACGAGCGCTCGCCGTGGGCGGGCGACCTCGTGTACACCGCGTTCAGCGGCTCGCACCAGGACGCGATCAAGAAGGGCTTCGAGTCGATGGCGCAGCGCGCCGCGGCGACGGGCTCGTCCGTCGACGACATCGAATGGGCCGTGCCCTACCTCCCCGTCGACCCGAAGGACATCGGCCGCGGCTACGAGGCGGTCGTCCGGGTCAACTCGCAGTCCGGCAAGGGCGGTGTCGCCTACCTCATGAAGGCCGACCACAGCCTCGACCTGCCGCGGCGCCTCCAGATCGAGTTCTCCCAGGTCGTCCAGTCGCGCACCGACACGGAGGGCGGCGAGGTGACGAGCGACGAGCTGTGGCGCGTCTTCCTCGACGAGTACCTGCCGGCGCCGCATGCCGACGACAAGTGGGGCCGCTACGAGATCCTCTCGACCCGCACCGCCTCGGAGATGACCGGCACGGTCTCGCTCGAGGCCCGGCTGCGGGTCGGCGACGGCGTCGAGGAGGTCGCGGGCATCGGGAACGGGCCGATCGCCGCATTCCTCTCGATCCTCGCCGAGCAGGGCTACGAGATCGAGCTCTACGACTACGTCGAGCACACCATGTCCTCCGGCGGCGACGCGATGGCCGCGGCCTACGTCGAGCTCAACGTCAACGGGCAGCGGCTCTGGGGCGTCGGCATCGACACCGATATCTCGACGGCCTCGCTCAAGGCGGTCGTGAGCTCGGTGAATCGCGCGATCCGCGCGGCGGCCGCGGCGGGTCAGCTCGTCTCGGCCTGAGCGGTCCGGGCCGCCTGGATCTGGGCGTACTCCGCGAAGGTCTGTCGACCGTAGCCCGGCAGCGTGCCGAGCTGGGTGCCGCGAGCGTAGTTGCGCATCGCGGCGCCCGGCGCCGGCAGTCGCAGGACCCGCTTGTCGCGGCGGTGCGCCTGGTACCAGAGGTGGGCGATCCGGTCGAGGGTGAGCTGCTCGGGTCCCGCCACGTCCTCGGCCATGCCCTGCGGTCCGGCGTCGACGAGTTCGACGAGCCGGGTCACGACCTCCTCGATCGCGATGGGCTGGAAGACGAGATTCGGGAGGAATGCGATGGGCCAGCGCCGCTGCCCGTCGACGATCCGCGCGACGAAGCTGTGGAACTGGGTGGCCCGGAGGATCGTGTGCGGCACACCGGAGGTCTGGATCGCCTGCTCGGCGCGGAGCTTCGCGGCGTAGTAGGCGAGGGCCTGGTTGCGATCGATGCCGACGATCGAGATGTACAGGAGGTGCGCGACGCCGGCGCGCGCCGCCTCGGTCGCGAGGCGTTCGGTGAGCTCGTCCTCCTTGAGGCCGCCCTGCACGAGATGCACGACGGTGCGGACGCCGTCGAGCGCGGCGGCGATGCCCTCGCCCGTCGCGAGGTCGCCGCGCACCAGGTCGGGGTCGGCGCCGTCCGCCTTGCGGGAGAGCACGCGCACGCGGTGACCGGCCTCGCGGAGCCGGAGCACGGTCGGCGCGCCGAGCTGCCCGGTGCCGCCCGTGACGAGGATGGGGGAATCGCCCGGAGTCATGCCGCCATTGTCTACCCAGGGCGGCGGATACTGGAGGCGTGCCCACCTACCGCGACGAAGCGATCGTGCTGCGGACCCACAAGCTGGGCGAGGCCGACCGCATCGTCACGCTGCTCGGGCGCAGACACGGTCGGATCAGGGCGGTCGCGAAAGGCGTGCGGAAGCCCTCCTCGCGATTCGGCTCGCGGCTCGAGCCCTTCATGCTCGTCGATCTGCAGTGCTACGAGGGCCGCTCGCTCGACACCGTGACCCAGGTCGTGACGCTCGGTGCGTACGGCGCGGCGATCTCCGAGGACTACGCGAAGTACACGGCGGGCTCCGCGATGCTCGAGGCCGCCGACCGGCTCACCGAGGAGGACGGCTCCACCCAGCAGTTCCAGCTGCTCGCCGGAGCGCTGCGCTCGCTCGCGGCGGGGGAGCACGTGCCCGGCACGACGCTCGACTCCTACCTGCTGCGGGCGCTGGCGATCGCCGGCTGGGCGCCGAGCTTCGGGGACTGCGCGATGACCGGGGCGCCGGGGCCGCACTCCGCATTCGTCATCCAGGCCGGCGGCGTCGTCGCCGACGAGGTCGCGCCGCCAGGCGTGCCGCGACTGGATCCGGCGACCCTGGAGCTGCTCGGCGCGCTGCTCACCGGTGACTGGTCGGTCGCGGACGCCGCCGAGGAACGGGCGAGTCAGCGGGCCAGCGGGATCGTCGCGGCGTATGCGCAGTTCCACCTCGAGCGCGGGCTGCGGGCGCTGCCGCACGTGGAGCGGAGCGCTTGACCGCGATGGTGTACCTGGAAAAGCAATCGTTATCGCGTATTTCGCCCTGAACATGTAGAATTCGACGTGTTATGAAGACCGTCGCCGAGTGGGAGGCCGAGATCGGCCGCCAGATCAGGGCCCTGCGGATCGCCGCGGGCCTCGATCAGGCCGCCCTCGCCGAGGCCTCGAACGCGAGCCTGAGCGCCGTCCAGGGGCTCGAGAGCGGCCGGGGGAGCAGCCTCAAGACGCTCATCCGCGTCCTCCGGGCGCTCGACCGGGAGGACTGGCTCGAGACGCTCGACCCCGTCGGCGACGGCCCGACGCCCATGGAGCTGCTGCGGGCGCAGCGCGGTCGCCGCACGCCGCAGCGGGTGCGGCGGCGCTGATGGCCTACGTGCCGGTCGAACTCGTCGAGGTCCGGGCCTGGGGCCGCACCGTCGGCGCGCTCGCGCCCGGCGGTCGTGGGGCCTACGCCTTCCAGTACGCGGACGCCTGGGTGCGCTCCGGCATCGAGCTCGCGCCATCGCTCATGCCGCTGCGCCGGCAGCCCTATGCCTTCCCCGGCCTCAGCGAGGAGACCTTCCAAGGCCTTCCGCCGATGATCGCCGACTCGCTGCCGGACCGCTTCGGCAACGCGATCGTCAACCGCTGGCTCGCCGAGCAGGGCATCGCGCCGGAGCGGATCACGGCCCTCGACCGCCTCGCCTACCTGGGGTCGCGAGGAATGGGCGCCCTCGAGTACATCCCGGATCGCGCGCCCCACGCCCCCGCACCGACCGGTCTCGACCTCGGGGAGCTCGTCGCCGCGGCGCGGGAGGCGATCAGCGGCTCCTTCGAGGATGAGACCACGAGCGCGGAGACGCTGCGCCGCATCCTCCTGGTCGGCACGAGCGCGGGCGGCGCCAGGGCGAAGGCCATCGTCCACGTCGACCGGGTCACCGGCGAGGTGCGCAGCGGGCACACCCCGCCGGGCGGCGACCTCGAGCCCTGGCTGCTCAAATTCGACGGGGTCGGCGCCGATGCCGAGCTCGGCACCGGCGCGCAGTACGGCCGCATCGAGTACGCCTACTCGCTCATGGCCCGTGCCGCCGGCATCGAGATGGCCGAGACCCGGCTGCTCGAGGAGCACGGCCGGGCGCATTTCATGACCCGGCGCTTCGATCGCGGCCCGGCGGGGGAGCGGCGACACCTGCAGAGCCTCTGCGGCATCGACGGCGTCGACTTCAACCTCATCGGGGTCAACGACTACGCGCAGCTCTTCGTGCGCATCGACAGCCTCGGGCTCGGCCCGGAGGCGAGGAACCAGGCCTTCCGGCGGATGGCCTTCAACGTCGCCGCGGCGAACTGCGACGATCACAGCAAGAATCACGCATTCCTCTACGACGTCGAGGGCGGCTGGCGGCTATCGCCCGCCTTCGACGTCACGCACGCGCACAATCCGGCGAGCCCGTGGACGAGCCGGCACCTCATGGGGGTGAACGGACGCTTCGACGACATCCGTCGCGCCGACCTGCTCGCGGTCGCCGACGACTTCGAGGTGCCGGGCGCCCGTGCCGCGATCGCGGAGGTGACGGCCGCGGTGGCATCGTGGTCGGAGTTCGCGGCGACGGCGGGCGTCAGCGGAGCCACCGCCGAGGCGGTCGCACGGGATTTCGTCGCCATCTGAGCCGACAGGGATACTTGAGCCGTGGCGAAGGTCGAGCGCGAGCCGTTCAAGCCCGTCGACTGGACGGGGGAGTCGGCCCCGGCGTTCCCTCCGGGCTCAGTGCCGAAGCACGTCGCGATCGTCATGGACGGCAACGGGCGCTGGGCGAACCGGCAGGGCCTGCCGCGCATCGAGGGCCACCGCGCGGGCGAGGCCTCCTTGCTCGACGTCGTCGCGGGCGCCATCCAGGCGGGCGTCGCGGAGCTGAGCGTCTACGCGTTCAGCACCGAGAACTGGGCCCGCTCGCCCGACGAAGTGCGCTTCCTCATGGGCTTCAACCGCGACGTGCTGCACCGCCGCCGCGACCAGCTCATCGACTGGAACGTCCGGATCCGCTGGGCCGGCCGACGTCCCCGACTCTGGACGAGCGTCATCAAGGATCTCGAGCTCGCAGAGCGGATGAGCGCCGACCGCACGGGCCTCGTGCTCAACATGTGCGTCAACTACGGCGGTCGCAACGAGCTCCTCGACGCGATGAATGCGATGGCCGCGGACGTCGCCGCCGGTCGCCTCCGCCCCGGCTCGATCACCGAGCGGAGCCTGCGCCGGCACCTGTATCAGCCGGGCATGCGCGACGTCGACCTCTTCGTGCGCTCGAGCGGCGAGCAGCGCACCTCGAACTTCCTGCTCTGGCAGGCCTCCTATGCCGAGCTCGTCTTCCAGGATGTGCTGTGGCCCGACTACCGGCGCCGACACCTCTGGGCGGCGATCGAGGAGTATGTCGGACGGGACCGCCGCTTCGGCGGTGCCGTCGACGCGCCACGGTAGGATCGTTCGGTGCCGCTCAGCCCCCTCGACGCCGTCATCGCCCTCGCCAAGCGCCGTGGATTCGTCTTCCAGGCCGGTGAGATCTACGGCGGCACGCGCTCCGCATGGGACTACGGCCCGCTCGGCGTCGAGCTCAAGGACAACATCAAGCGCGAGTGGTGGCAGACCTTCGTGCGCGGGCGCGCAGACATGGTCGGCCTCGACTCCTCGGTCATCCTGCCGCGGGACGTCTGGGTCGCCTCGGGCCACGTGGAGACCTTCACGGACCCGCTCGTCGAGTCGACCGTGACCCATCGTCGCTACCGCGCCGACCACCTCTGGGAGGCCTTCGTCGCCAAGCACGGCCGCGAGCCGTCGGGTTGGGACGAGATCCCGGACCCGGACACGGGCCAGCGCGGCAACTGGACCGAGCCGCGCTCCTTCTCCGGGCTCATGAAGACCTACCTCGGTCCCGTCGACGACGAGGAGGGGCTGCACTACCTCCGGCCGGAGACCGCGCAGGGCATCTTCGTCAACTTCGCGAATGTGGTGACCGCCTCCCGGCGCAAGCCGCCGTTCGGCGTCGGCCAGGTCGGCAAGGCCTTCCGCAACGAGATCACGCCGGGCAACTTCATCTTCCGCACCCGTGAGTTCGAGCAGATGGAGATCGAGTACTTCACCCCGCCCGCCGAGGCCGACGAGCACTTCCGCGCGTGGGTCGAGTCCTGCTGGGACTGGTTCGTCGATCTCGGCATCGACCCCGCCCGCCTGCGCCGCTTCGACGTGCCCGCGGAGGACCGCGCCCACTACTCGGCGGGCACGATCGACATCGAGTACGAGTTCGGCTTCGCGGGCGGCGACGGCTGGGGCGAGCTCATGGGCATCGCGAACCGGACCGACTTCGACCTCAAGACGCACATCGAGCACTCCGGCAAGGACCTCTCGTTCTTCGAGCAGGCGACGGGGGAGCGGTATGTGCCGTACGTCATCGAGCCGTCGTTCGGACTCACCCGGGCGATGATGGCATTCCTCGTCGACGCGTATCGGGAGGAGGCGGTGCCGACGGCGAAGGGCGGCACCGACACCCGCACCGTGCTCGCGCTCGACCCGCGGCTCGCGCCCGTCAAGGCCGCGGTGCTGCCGCTCAGCCGCAACGAGCAGCTCTCGCCCATCGCGAGCGAGCTCGCCGCGGGCCTGCGCCGCCGGTGGAACGTCGACCACGACGAGACGCAGGCGATCGGCAAGCGCTACCGCCGCCAGGACGAGATCGGCACGCCGTTCTGCATCACCGTCGACTTCGACACCCTCGAGGACCGCACGGTGACGGTCCGGGAGCGGGACTCGATGGCGCAGGAGCGCATTCCGCTCGAGGGCGTCGAGCGCTACCTGCTCGAGCGGCTGCCCTGAGCCTCGTCTAGCCTGGCGGAGTGACTTCCGACGAGCTCCTCGCCCACCGCTACGGTCCCGCCCACCGACCGGAGGAGGTGCAGGACTCCGAGGTCCTCGACCTCATCCTGCGGCACCGCTCGGTGCGCCGCTTCACGGACGAGCCGGTTGCGGACTCCGCGATCGCGGCGATGATCGCCGCGGCGTCCTCGGCCTCGACGAGCTCGAACATGCAGACGATGTCGGTCGTCGTCGTGCGCGATCCGGCGACCCGCGACGCGCTCGGGCGCGTCTCCGGGACCTCCCGACCGCTCGCGACGGCGCCCGTCGCGCTCGTCTGGCTCGTCGACTGGTCGCGGAACACGGCGCTCGCCGAGCGCGCCGGCCACGCCGACAGCTGGACGCAGTACCTCGACTCGGTCCTCGCCGGCGCGATCGACACCGGCCTCGCCGCGCAGAACGCGGTGATCACCGCGGAGTCGCTCGGTCTCGGCGCCTGCTTCATCGGCTCGCTCCGCGATGACCCCGACCGCGTCGCCGAGATCCTCGGCCTGCCGCCGAAGGTGTTCGCGGCGTTCGGGCTCGCGCTCGGCCACCCAGACCCCGCGGACACCTCTGGCGTGAAGCCGCGGCTGCCGCAGTCCGTCGTCGTCCACCACGAGCGCTACGCCGCCGCCGATCTCGAAGCGCTCGACGTGTACGACGAGGTCGCGCGCGAGTACTTCACCGGGCAGGGCATGGACCAGGGCTGGGCCGACCGCATCGAGCAGCGCTTCGCCCAGGCGCCAGGTCCGCGCACGGGCGTCCGCGCCGCGCTCGAGCGTCGCGGCTTCGCCCTCCGCTGACCACCGGGGCCCCGGCGTAGGGTGGGGCCCATGGGCGAGCGACTGACGACCGCGGCCAGCCCGTACCTGCGCGCGCACGCGAGCAACCCCGTCGACTGGTGGCCGTGGGGCGAGCCCGCGTTCGCCGAGGCCGAGCGCCGGGATGTGCCGGTGCTCGTCTCGATCGGCTACGCGACCTGCCACTGGTGCCACGTCATGGCGCGGGAGTCGTTCGCCGATCCCGCGCTCGCCGAGACCCTCAACGCGCGCTTCGTGGCGATCAAGGTGGATCGCGAGGAGCACCCCGACGTGGACGCCGCGTTCCTCGCCGCAGCGAGCGCATTCACCCAGCACCTCGGCTGGCCGCTCACCGTCGTGACGACGCCGCAGGGCAGGACGTTCTTCGCCGGCACCTACTTCCCGCCGGTGCCCGCGCGCGGGATGCCGTCCTTCGGGCAGGTGCTCGACGCGGTCACCGAGGCCTGGACGACACGGCGCGACGAGGTCGAGGCGCTCGGTGAGGCGGTGACGAATGCGCTGCGCGCGCAGCCCCTCGGCGAGGCCGCCGAGCTGCCCGACGAGGCCGCGCTGGCCGCGGCGGTCGCGCGCGTCGCGGCGATCGAGGACCCCGTGCACGGCGGCTTCGGCACCGGATCGAAGTTTCCGAGCACGCCGATCCTCGCCTTCCTCGCCGAGCGGGCCCTGCACGGCGACGCCGCGGCGGGTGAGATCCTCGCCCGGCTGCACACCGCGACCCGTGCGCTGCAGGACCCCGTCGAGGGCGGGTACTTCCGCTACGCCGTCCAGCGCGACTGGTCCGAGCCGCACTACGAGCGCATGCTGTCGGACAACGCGCAGCTGCTCGACATCGCCACGGCGCTCGGCGACGAGGACGACGCGGCGGCGATCGCCGCATTCCTCCTGAACGTGCTGCGGCTGCCCGGCGGCGCGTTCGCCTCGGCGCAGGACTCGGAGAGCGAGGTCGACGGCGAGCGGGTCGAGGGCGGCTACTACGCGCTCGACGCCGCGGAGCGGGCGCGACAGCCGCGGCCCGCGATCGACGCGAAGGTGCTCGCGGGCATGAACGGGCTCGCGGTCGGGGCGCTCGCCGACGCCGGGGTGCGATTCGACCGGCGGGAGTGGGTCGCCGCCGCGGCGGCGGCCGCGACCGCGCTGCGCTCGCGGCATGTCCTGTCGACCTCGGACGGTCCCCGGCTGGTGCGCGCGAGCCTCGGCGGCGTGCCGTCGGACGCCGTCGCGACCCTCGAGGACTACGGCG
>CAKUJB010000024.1 GCA_934661165.1 uncultured Microbacteriaceae bacterium
CCAGGACGCCCGGCTCCTGACCGAGGGACTGCGCCGGCTCGCGGGCGCCGCGCGCGTGCAGGCGCTGCTCGTCGGCGAGCGGGACGCGCACGGGCAGGCGGGGCGCGCCTGGTTCGGCCGGGTGCTCGCCGCTGCTCAGCAGGTCGGCGTCGAGCTGCCGCGGGCGACCCGCATCGCGCCGGCCGTGCCGCTGGATCCCGAGCTCCTCGACCGGCGCATCGCACTCGACGCCGACTGAGGGCGGCTCAGCGCCCGGCGCGCTCGAGGATGCGGGCGAACTGCGCGGGATCCGTCGTGTGCTCGCCGAGCCGATTCGGCTTGCCCGCGCCGTGATAGTCCGAGGACCCCGTCTCGATGAGGTCGTGCTCGGCCGCCCACGCGCGCCACATCGGCAGCCGCGCCGGATCGTTGTCGCGATGGTGGAGCTCGATGCCCGCGAGCCCCGCGCGGACGAGCTCGCGGATGCGGGCGTCGTCGAAGAGCGTCGAGGGGCCGCGCGCGCCCGGGTGGGCGATGACGGGCACGCCGCCCGCGGCGACGATGAGCTCGACGCCGCTCACCGGCAGCGGCGCGCGGTGCGGCTGGTAGTAGCCGCCGCGCCAGTGGAGGATCGTGCGGAATGCGGCGGTGCGGTCCGGCACGATGCCCTTGGCGACGAGCGCGTCGGCGATGTGCGGGCGCCCGACGGTCGTGCCCTCCGACATCTGCGCGAGCACGTCGTCCCAGGTGATCGAGTAGTCCTGCGCGATCCGCCCGACCATCGCCGCCGCACGACCGAACCGCTCCTCACGGATCTCGGCCGTCGCCCGGACGAGGTCGGCGTGCTCGGGGTCGACGAAGTAGCCGAGGATGTGGACGCTCGCGTACTCGAGCTGCGTCGAGAGCTCGATGCCCGGGATGACGACGGTGTCGGTGCCCTCCGCCGCGGCGAGCGCCTCGGCCCACCCGGCCGTCGAGTCGTGGTCCGTGATCGCGACGGCGGCGAGTCCCGCGGCGACGGCGGCCTCGACGAGCTCCGCGGGCCGCTCCGTGCCGTCCGACACGGAGCTGTGCGTGTGGAGGTCGATGGGCCCCGCGGGCGGCGTCAGCGCGGCTGACTGGTCCGCTCTCGCACGCTCGGGCATTCGGCCAGCCTATTCGCCTACGCTGGCCGGGCCATGATCGCCCGCTTCGTCGCCGCCCTCCTCGTGCTCGCGCTCGCGGGCATCTGCCTCGTCCTCGGCTGGCCCCAGCTCTTCGGACTCGAGCAGACCATGGGCATCGCCTGGGTCGTCGCACTGCGCGGACTCTGCGCGGCGATCGCGATCGCCGGCGTCGTGCTCTTCACCCTCATCGCGCTCGTCGCCAGGCCGGCCCGCCGCTTCGCCGCCGCCATCGCGATCGTGCTGCTCGCATTCGTCGGTCTGCAGTCCGTCGTGCTCGTCTCGCGCGGGCTCGTCGGCACGGGCATGGGCACGGCTGACGAGTCGACGGTGTCCGTGCTCGCGTGGAACACGCTCGGCGACGAGGTGCCGGCCGAGGAGATCGCGACGCTCATCACGCAGACGGCGGCGGACGTCGTCGCGCTGCCGGAGACGACGTGGGACCGTGGCGCCGAGGTCGTCGAGCTCCTCGAGGCCGAGAGCGGCGGGTGGCAGCTGTTCACCTTCGCGTACGACCAGATCCTCAAGGCCCGGTCGACGACGCTGCTCGTCTCGGACCGGCTCGGCGAGTACCGGGCGGAGACCGACCGGCCGACGACCCCCGAGCTGCCCTCGCTCGTCGCCGTCCCCGTCGACGGCGAGGGCCCGACGCTCATCGCCGTGCACCCCATCGCCCCCGTCCAGATCGTCGACTGGCGTGCGGGCCTCGACTGGCTCGCGGAGGCGTGCGCGGCCGATCGCGGGAGCGTCATCCTCGCGGGCGACTTCAACTCGACGATCGACCACTGGTCGCGCCTCGCCGACCCGGCGGTGGCGAACGCGCGCCTCGGCGCGTGCCTCGACGCCGCAGAGGCCGGCGGGCAGGGCGCGCAGGGCACGTGGCCGACGGACCTGCCGGCGATCCTCGGCTCGCCCATCGACCATGTCATGCACTCCGCGGACTGGCGCACGACGGGCTTCCGCGTCATCGGCTCCCGCGACGACGCCGGCAGCGACCACCGCCCGGTCCTCGCCCGCCTCACCCCGGCCTCCTGACGCCCCGCGCCTTCCGAGCCCGACCCCTGCGCCCCGGCCCGCCACCACCTCCCGTGCGCTCCATCCCTACGTGTGCGCCGCCCGCGCTCGATCCCTACGTTTGCGCCGCGTGCATACGGAAAAGCATGTGCTCCCGGCGCAAACGTAGGGACGGAGCGGGAGAATGGGGGCATGGGTGAGCAGGTGGGTGTGACGGTGGGGGCGGCGGAGCCGGCGGAGAGGGAGCAGCCGCGGGCGACCGCGAACCGCTCGACGACGCCGCGGAGCGAGGCCTTCGCCGCGTACATCGGGTCGAACTGGGCCGAGCGCCCGCACGTGACCCCGGAGCCGCGCGAGGTCGCGCCGTACACCGCGTCCCGCCGCGCGCAGATCAGCGCGCTCCACCCGGGGCGCCGGCTCGTCATCCCCGCGGGCCCCGCGAAGGTCCGCTCGAACGACTGCGACTATCCGTACCGCGCGCACTCCGCCTTCGCGCACCTCACCGGCTGGGGCGCGGACACGGTCCCCGGCTCGGTGCTTGTGCTCGAGCCGGAGGGCGACGGCCACGTCGCGACCCTCCACCTGCGCGAAGCCGCCGGCCGCGATTCCGACGAGTTCTACGCGAACCCCGAGATCGGCGAGTTCTGGGTCGGCCCGAGGCCGTCGCTCGACGACGTCGCGACGGAGCTGGGGATCGCGACGGGCTCGCTGCGCGCATTCACGAATGCGGGGCTCGCCGACCTCGATTGGAGCGTCCCGAGTCTCGTCGTCCGCGATGCGGACCCCGAGCTCACGACCCGGCTCGACGCGCTGCGCGCGCCGGCCGCCGCAGGCCCGGCGCACGAGCTCGACGCCGAACTGGCCCGCGACCTGTCCGAGCTGCGACTCGTCAAGGACGACTACGAGATCGGCCAGATGCGGGCCGCCGTCGCCGCGACCGGGCTCGGCTTCGACGACATCGTCGCCGACCTGCCGGAGATCATCTCGCACCCGCGGGGCGAGCGCGTCGTCGAGGGCACGTTCAACCGCCGCGCCCGGATGGCGGGCAACACGGTCGGCTACGAGACGATCGCCGCCTCCGGCCCGCACGCGTGCATCCTCCACTGGACGCGCAACGACGGCCCCGTCGTGCCGGGCGACCTCATCCTCGTCGACGCGGGCATCGAGCTCGAGAGCCTGTACACCGCCGACATCACGCGGACGCTCCCGGCGAGCGGCCGCTTCACCGAGGTGCAGCGCCGGGTGTACGAGGCGGTGCGGGAGGCGGCGGACGCGGCGTTCGCGATCGTGCGGCCCGGCATCGTCTTCCGCGAGGTGCACGCCGCGGCGATGGCGGTCATCGCCGCGCGGACGGCCGAGTGGGGCCTCCTGCCGGGGACGGCGGCGGAGTCGCTCGAGGCCGACGCCCAGCACCACCGGCGCTACATGGTGCACGGCACCTCCCACCACCTCGGCATGGACGTGCACGACTGCGCGCAGGCGCGCCGCGACTTCTACATCGACGGCGTCGTCGAGGCCGGCATGGTCTTCACGATCGAGCCTGGCCTCTACTTCCAGCCTGACGACCTCACGGTGCCGGAGGAGTTCCGGGGGATCGGCGTGCGGATCGAGGACGACATCCTCGTGACCGCGGACGGCGCCGAGAACCTCTCCGCCGCGATCCCCCGCACCGCGGACGAGGTCGAGGCCTGGCTCGCCCGCTGAGCGCCCGCCGCCTCACAACTGCCGACGTCGAGCGCAGGTGGAATGCCCGAAACCATGCGGAATCGACGCTGCACCGCCTGCTTTCAAGGAGACCGCCTGCATTCGGCGGCGCCGGGTGAGCGCCTCGCGGCAGCGCGCTACTCCCCGGCAGGCTCCGTCTCGCCGAGCACGAGCCGCGCCGCGGCGGCGCGCTCGGGCGGCACGATGACCTGATAGCTGCTCGCGATGACCTGCTGCGTCGAGGAGAAGTCCCGGCGTCGGCGCACGATCGCGTACGAGATGAGGCTCAGGATCATGCCGAGGCCCGTCGTCGCGAGGACGGCGGCGGCCATGAGGCGGAAGGCGCTCGTCGGGTCGGGGGTGAAGAGCGTGAGGAGGACCGCGAAGACGACCCCCATGAATGCGCCGTTCGCGGCACCCGAGAGGGCCGCCTTCCCGTAGGAGAGCTTCCCCGTGACGCGCTCGACGGTCTTGAGGTCGCTGCCGACGATCGACGTCGTCGACACGTCGAAGTCCCCCTTCGCGAGGCGGTCGACGAGCGCCTGCGCCTCCGGGTAGGTCTCGAGCGTGGCGATCGTCTCACCGCGCGGCAACGAGGCGGCGCTCCGGGCCGAGAGGGGCGGCTGCGTGCTCACCCCGACATTGAACCATGACGCCCGACGCGAGCGCCGCCGAGCCGCGCGTCGCCCCGCCGCGCACCGAGTCCGCGGACCTCCCGGGGGTAGGGTTTCAGCCGTGAGCACGAACCGGGTCTTCGCGGCGCGCCTGGCCGGTGTGTCGGTCTTCGACCCCAACGGCGACCGGGTCGGCCGGGTGCGCGACGTGCTCGTCGTGCGCCGCGTGAGCTCGAGCCCGCGCGTCGTCGGCCTCGTCGCCGAGGTGCCGGGGCGCAAGCGCATCTTCCTCTCGATCGGCCGCGTCACCTCGATCGCCGCGGGCCAGGTCATCACGACGGGCCTCATCAACCTCCGCCGCTTCGAGCAGCGCGCCGACGAGCTCCGGCTCCTCGCTGAGCTCGTCGGCCGCCGCGTGCACCTCCTCGCCGACGGCAGCGAGGCCCTCATCGAGGACGTCGCGATCGGGCAGACCGCCACCGGCGAGTGGGAGGTGACCCAGCTCTTCGTGCGCAAGCCGCGCACCGGCGGCTCGCCGTTCAGCCTCGCGAAGGGACCCACCGCATTCGTCGCCTGGTCCGACGTCACCGAGGACCCGGTGCGGCCCGGCGAGGACCAGACCGCCGATCACCTCCTCGAGGAGATGAACGAGCTGCTGCCCGCGGACGCCGCCGCCGTGCTGCTCGATCTGCCGGACAAGCGGCTCGCCGAGGTCGCGCGGCAGCTGTCCCCCGAGCGGCTCGCGGACCTCGTCGCCGAGATGGGCGAGGACGACCAGGCGGAGCTCCTCGACGCGCTCGGCGAGGAGCGCGCGGCCGACGTGCTCGACGAGATGCAGCCCGACGACGCGGCGGACCTCATCGCGAGCCTCCCGGCCGAGGTCGGCGAGACGCTCCTCGAGCTCATGGAGCCGGAGGAGGCGGAGGACGTCCGGGCGCTCCTCCTCTACGAGTTCGACACCGCGGGCGGCCTCATGTCCCCCGAGCCGATCATCGTCTCGGCCGATGCGACCGTCGCGGAGGGTCTCGCGCTCATCCGGCGGCACGAGCTCGCACCCGCGATGGCCTCGCTCGTGTGTGTGACGCTGCCGCCTTACGAGGCGCCGACGGGCCGGTTCCTCGGCGTCGTGCACTTCCAGCGGATGCTGCGCTACCCGCCGCACGAGCGCCTCGGCGCGCTCGTCGACCCTGGGCTCGAGCCGCTCCACGTCGGCACGAGCCTCGCCGAGGTCGCCCGCGATCTCGCGAGCTACAACCTCGTCTCGCTCCCCGTCGTCGACGACGCCTACCGGCTCGTCGGCATCGTGACGATCGACGACGTCCTCGACCACCTGCTGCCGGAGGACTGGCGCACCGCCGAGACGCCGAGCATCGGCCCGACGACCGCGTCGATCCCGACGGTGCCGCCCGCCTCGCCGACCGCGAGGGGGCGCTGATGGCCTCGACCTCCCGCCGCGCTCGGGCGATGGACGTGCCCCGCGGGGCCCGCGTCCGCCTTTCGGGCGCCGAGAGCGACCGCTTCGGCCGGTTCACCGAGGCGATCGCCCGCGGCATGGGCACGCCGTGGTTCATCTTCGGCCTCACCGTCTTCGTCGTCGTGTGGATGGGTTACACGTACCTCGCCGAGGAGCACGGCTGGTGGCAGTTCGACTCCGTCGTCTTCGGCTTCACGGTCCTCACGCTCGTCCTGTCGCTCCAGGCGAGCTACGCCGCGCCGCTCATCCTCCTCGCGCAGAACCGCCAGGACGACCGCGACCGGGTGGCGATGGAGCAGGATCGTCAGCGCGCCGAGCGCAACCTCGAGGACACCGAGTACCTCGCGCGCGAGATCGTCGCGCTCCGGCTCGCGGTCGAGGAGCTCGCCTCGAAGGACTTCGTCAAGCAGGAGCTGCGCGCCCTCCTCGCCGAGCTCGAGCGGGACGAGGACGGTCCGGCCGACGAGCCGAAGCGGCCGTGATGGCGACGAATGCGGGGGCCGGCTCCGCGCATTCCTCCGACGTCCACTGGTCCCCCGACTCGGACGAGTCGCTCATCGCCGCGCTCGCGCACGTCATCGACCCGGAGCTGCGCCGCCCGATCACGGCGCTCGGCATGGTCCGCGCCGCGCGGCTCGACGCCGGCCGCGCCGAGGTCGATCTCGCGCTCACCGTCGCGTGGTGCCCGCTCGCCGACCGCATCGAGCGCGACGTCCGGGACGCGATCGCGGGCGTCGACGGCGTCCATGAGATCGAGGTCGCCGTCGGGGTCATGAGCGACGACGAGCGGCAGGCGCTCATCGAGCGGGTCCGCGGCGGCCGGCGCAACCGCTTCGGCCCGGACAACACGCTCACCCGCGTCATCGCGGTCGGCTCGGGCAAGGGCGGGGTCGGCAAGTCGACCGTCACCGCGAACCTCGCCGTCGCGCTGCGTCGCCGCGGGCTCGCCGTCGGGGTCATGGACCTCGACGTCCACGGCTTCTCGATCCCGGGCCTCCTCGGCATCGCGGGCGCGCGACCGAACCGCGTCGGGGGCCTCGTCATGCCGCCGCGAGGGCACGACATCCCGGCGATCTCGATCGGCATGTTCACGGAGGGCACCGAGCCCGTGTCGTGGCGCGGGCCGCTGCTGCACCGGACGATCGAGCAGTTCCTCTCCGATGTGTGGTTCGGCGACCTCGATGTCCTCCTCGTCGACCTTCCGCCCGGGACGGGCGATGTCGCACTGTCATTCGGTCAGCTCGTGCCGCAGGCGGAGTTCCTCGTCGTGACGACGCCGCAGCCGGCGGCCGCGGACGTCGCCGTCCGGGCGGGCCTGCTCGCCCGCCGGCTCGGGCAGTCGGTCGCGGGCGTCGTCGAGACGATGTCGGCGATGCCGATGCCCGACGGGCAGGTGCTCGAGCTCTTCGGCGCGGGCGGCGGCGCGGAGACCGCGCGGCGGCTGTCGACGCCGGAGCACGAGGTCGAGCTGCTCGCGAGCATCCCGCTGTCGATCGCGCTGCGCGCGGGCGGCGACTCGGGGACGCCCGTCGTCATCGGCGAGCCGACGGATGCCGCCGCGGTCGCATTCCGGGGCCTCGCCGAGCGCATCGCGACGAGCTCGCCGAGCCGCGCGCACCGCTCACTGATCTAGCCCGCCGCCCGGCGCGCGCGGCTCGGCGGCGCGCGCGAGCACCTCGACGAGGAGCCGCTCGGCGATGTGCTGCGGCAGCGCCTCGACGGCGGCGAGCAGCGGCGCCGCGTCGTCGGGGAGGGCCGCGCCCGGATGGACGCCGAATGCGCGGAGCAGGATCGCGGCCGAGTCCGAGTCGAGCGGCGCGCGCCCCGTGATCGCGCCGTCGAGCACGGCGGCGACGGCCGCGCCCGCGTCGTCGGGGGTCGCGAGCCCGGCGAGCACCCCCGCGCCGTCGACCGGCGAGCGCCCGCGCACCTCGGCGGCCGCCGCCTCGAGCGCCGGCACGAGCTCGCCGAGCACGCGCTCGGTCACGGGTGTCACGGTGAGGTGCGTCGTCCGCGGCAGCGGCGCACGGCCGGGCTGCTCGAGCCCCGGCTGCGGCTGCAGCACGAAGCCGCGCCGCGCGACCGCGTCGGCCCAGAGGTGCGGGCTGACGCGGTCGGCCTCGGGGACGTCGGGGTCGAGCGCGACCGCGAGCATCGGCCCGACCGGCTCGCCGACGACGCGGAGGCCGCGGATCCCGCGCACGGCCGCGACGAGCGCGTCGGTCGCGCGGCGGGCGGCGTCCGCCCGCTCGCGGTAGCCGTCGACGCCGAGCGCCTGGATGAGCGCCCAGCCGGCCGCGGCGGCCGCGGGGCTGCGGCTGCCGAGCAGCGTCGGGTTGACGACGGGGTAGCCGGGCCACGCGCGTGTCGCGAAGAACTGGCGCCGGTGCCGTTCGCGTCCCCGGTGGAGCACGACCGAGACGCCCTTCGGTGCGTACCCGAACTTGTGGAGGTCGATGCTCATGCTCATGACGCCCGGCACCCGGAAGTCCCAGTCCGGGAGCCCTGGCCAGAACGGCAGCGCCATGCCGCCGACGCACGCGTCGACGTGGAGCGGCACGCGCGCGGCCGCCGCGGACTGCGCGAGCGCCGCGATCGGGTCGAGGACGGCGTGCGGGTAGGCGGGGGCCGAGGCGACGGCGAGCGCGACGTCGGGACCGAGGCGAGCCGCCCATTCGTCACGGTCGACGCGGCCCGCCGCATCGACGGGCACGAGGTCGAGGTCGAGGCCGAAGTACTTCGCGGCCTTGTGGAACGCGGCGTGCACCGTGACCGGCGCGAGCAGCCGCGGCCGCGTCGCGTCGTCGCTCGGCCGCGCCGCGCGCCACGCCTCACGCGCCGCGAGGACGGCCAGCAGGCACGACACGGTGCCGCCGCTCGTGAGCGATCCGACGACCTCGTCGCCGCCGTGCACGAGGTCGCGGACGAAGGCGAGCGTCTCGCGCTCGATCGCGGCGGCCGAGGGGAAGGCGAGCGGATCGAGCCAGTTGACCGGCTGCATGATGCGGATCGCGTCGGCGGCGAGCGCATCGAGGCGCTCGTCGTCCGGGTCGTACACGTACGAGAGCACCCGGCCGCCGTGCGTCGGGGCGTCGGCCGCGCGGAGCTCCCGCAGGCGCGCGAGGATCGCCTCTGGCTCCTGCCGCAGCCCGCTCATGCGCCGCCCTCCGCGTCCACCGCGCGACCGCCGCCCGCGGGCAGGTCGACGTCCTCCTGCCCCAGCGGGTAGCGGCGGATCGCGAGCAGGCTGAGGGCGGCGAGCGCCGCGGGGGCGAGGGCGAAGGTGAGGGCGATGCCGAGGACGGCCGCCTCGGGCTGCTCGACGAAGACGATGCCCGTGGACTCGAGGTAGCCGGTCGAGGCGAGCACGATGGTGAGCAGGGTCGTGCCGAGCGTCATCGCGAGCGTCTCGGCGGCGGTCCAGGCGCCGGCGAAGGCGCCGCCGCGGTTGCGCCCGCGCCGCGCGTCGACGGCGATGACGTCCGGCAGCATCGCCATCGGCAGCGCCTGGAGCCCGGAGTACGCGGCGCCCGCGAGCGCCGCCGCCACGTAGACCCACGGGCCGGGCGCCCAGATGATGCCGAGCTGGGCGACCGCGGCGATCGCGAAGACGAGGGTCGCGATCTCGTAGCCGCGCCGCTTTCCGATGCGGCGGGAGATCCACGCCCACAGCGGCGTGCACACGATCGCGGGCGCGATCATCGCGAGGAAGAGGAAGGTGACGGCGTCCTCGTCGCGGAGCAGGTAGGTCGCGACGTACTGCGCGCACGCGAGCATCGTGCCGGTCGCGAGCGCCTGCAGGCCGAACGCGAGGACGAGGATGCGGAATGCGCGGCTCTCGCGGAAGACTCGGATGGTCCCGCGGTAGTGCACGAGCAGCCCACGACGTGCGGGCCAGGTCCCCGCCGGCTCGATGCGGCCGACCGAGGCGACGAGGTGGCGCTTCGTCGCGACGCTCGATGCGACGAGGAAGCCTGCGCCGAGCACGACGCCCGCGACGAGCCCCATGAGCAGGTAGCCGAGGTGCGAGTCGCCGCCGCCGAGGCTGCGCAGCGCGGGCCCGCCGGCGCCGAAGAGCAGGATCGCGATCGACAGCACGACGACCCGGGACGACAGCAGTCGCGTGCGCTCGTGATAGCTGCCGGTGAGCTCCGCGGGGATCTCCATGTACGGCACCTGGAAGAGGCTGAACGCGGTCGCCGCGGCGATGAATGCGACGCCCACCCAGATCCCCGACGCCACCGGATCGAGCCCAGCCGGCACCGCGAAGGTGAGGAGGAATAGCACGGGGATGCTCACCGCGCCGATGAGCATGAGGCGGCTGCGACCGCCCGTGCGCTGGTGCTCGCGGTCCGTGTACGCGCCGATGACGGGGTCGATGAGGATGTCCCAGACCTTCGCGAGCGTCACGATGAGGCCCGCGGTGAGCGCCGCGACGCCGAGCGAGTCGGTCAGGTAGTAGACGAGGACGAGGCCCGGCAGCGTGCCGAAGCCGCCCGTGCCGATCGAGCCGATCGAGAATCTCGCGACGACGCCGAACGGCAGTCGCACCCCGTCGTGACGCGCCATGGGCTCCACCCTATCGGCGGTGAAAAAGGTTCACCCGCTTCGGATGGCCTCAGGTCGCCTCGTCGTCGAAGGGGGCGGGCCGGCCCTCGCGCAGCAGCCGCTGCCGCTGGGCGTACGCCGACTCGCGCGCGGGCGCCGTGCGGGTCGCCACCGCGCCCGCGGCCCCCGTCGCCGACTCCGCGACCGGGTCGCGCAGCGCCTCGCGGATGATGCGCCGCGGGTCGTACTGGCGCGGATCGAGCTGCTTCCAGTCGATGTCGTCGAACTCGGGCCCGACCTCCTCGCGCAGCCGCGTCCGCGCCCCGCCGATGAACTCCCGCAGCTGCCGCGCCCAGACCCCGAGCTGCTCCGCGTACCGCGGCAGCCGCTCGGGCCCGATCAGCACCAGGGCGATGATCCCGATGATGATGAGCTTGTCGAAGGTCAGTCCGAAGGACACCCGGCCAGGATAGCCGCGGACCCCGGGACGGCCGCGTACGCTGTCCCGCGGAGGACCTGTGACCGACGCATACGCGGCGTGGAAGCACGCCGAGGAGGCCGTGACCGAGCGGCAGGAGATCGCGCGCGCCCGCCGGCACTCGCTCGAGGCGGGGATCGAGCCGATCTCGGCGGCGACCGGCGCGCAGCTCGCGCAGCTCGCCGCGGCGATCGACGCGCGGCAGATCCTCGAGATCGGCACGGGCTGCGGTGTCGCCGCGCTCTGGCTGCTGTCGGGCGCGACCGAGGCGCAGCTCACGACGATCGACGTCGAGGCCGAGCACCAGCAGGTCGCCAAGGAGGCGTTCGCCGCGGCGGGCGTGCCCGCGACGCGGACGCGGTTCATCACAGGCCGCGCCGCCGACGTGCTCCCCCGGATGAACGACGGCTCCTACGACCTCGTCCTCGTCGACGCCGACCCTCGCGCGGTGCTCGAGAACGTCGAGCACGCGCTGCGCGTCGCCCGGCCCGGCGGCACCGTCGCCGTCGCGCGGGCGCTCTGGCACGGGCGCGTCGCGGATCCGACCGCGCGCGACGAGACGACCATCGAGTTCCGATCGCTGCTCGACGAGACGCTCGGCTCCGACGCGGTCGTGAGCGTGCTCAGCCCGATCGGCGACGGGCTGCTGCTGCTGACCCGGCGACGCTAGGACGCGCAGGCCTCACGGGGTCGCGAGGCCTGCGCGGCTGCGGCTCAGGCGTTGACGACGGCGCCGAGCACGCCGTGCAGCTCCTTGGCCTCGTCAGGGCTCACCGACACCACGAGGCGTCCGCCGCCTTCCAGCGGCACGCGAACGATGATGAGTCGCCCTTCCTTCACGGCTTCCATCGGGCCATCTCCGGTACGGGGCTTCATCGCCGCCATAGGTGTCTCCCATCCACGCACGACGCACCGCGCCGTGCAGCCCATTATCCCGCATGCGCGCGGGCTGGGGAAATCCGGTGACGTCACGGTGGCCTGAGTTCACCGCGAATTCGCCTGTGCGCAGGCCCGGATCGGCCTACGGCGGCGTCCAGTCGTAGTCGCTCACCGCCCACATCCCGTCGACCCACCACCACTGCGCGGCGACCGAGCCGAGCAGCGCGAGCCACAGCACCCAGCGCGGTCCGACCGCGAGCACGGCGCCCGCCGGATACGCGGGGAGCAGCAGTCGCCACGTGCTCGACTGGGGGAAGAAGACCGCGAGGAGGTAGAGCAGCCAGGCCGCGACCCACACCCGCAGCTCCGTGCCGAGCCGCCTGGCCCAGGGCGACCAGAAGGCCGTGACGACGAGCACGATGACCGCCGCGAGCACGAGGAGGCCGAGCCAGCCGGGATTCCCTCGCCACTCGGCCCACCACACCGCCCCGCGCACCCACCCGGTCAGCGGCAGCAGCTCCTCGTGCCCGACATACGCCGAGCGCCAGGCGTTCTCGGTGTCGAGGTACGCGCTCGGGCTTCCGGTCACCGCCCAGGCGATGAGCAGCCAGGCGAACCCCGCGACGACGCTCACCGCGCCCGCGGCGACGATCGCGAGGAACTCGCGCAGCGGCAGCGCCTCGACGCCCCGCCGGGCGCGGATGATCCGGATGACGAGGAGGATGCCGAGCGCGAGCGCGAACGGCAGCGCGCTCGGCCGGGTGAACGCCATGAGGACGACGAGCGGGATGAGCGCGAGGTACCGCCGACGCAGCAGGAGCAGGAGCGCGCCGGTGAGCAGGAGCAGATGGAGGCTCTCCGCATAGCCGAGCTGGAGCAGCGGCGAGACGGGGCCGAAGAGGAGCAGCGCGACGGCGCCGAGCGCCTGCCCGGACGCAAGCCCGGCGGCGACGTACATGCGGTGCGCGAGGAGCGCGGCGCCGAGGCCCGCCAGTACGGAGACGCTCACGGCGACGAGCTCGTACGGCAGCCAGGTGATCAGGGCGAGCGCCTCGACGAGCCACGGGTAGAGCGGCATGAACGCCCACGCGCTCTCGCCGACGTGGCCGTCCGCGGTGATCGGCAGCTCGGTCGGGTAGCCGACGACCGCGATGATCCGGTACCAGTGCGCGTCCCAGAGCATCGCGAAGTCGAGGTAGCCGGGCTGCGCGCCCGTCCACGGGTTCGTCGCCTGGTGCGACGCGAACCACAGCAGGATCGCGGTCGACACGATGCGGGACGCGAGGAAGACCATGAGCACCTGGAGCCACCAGGGCCAGCCGCGCGGATCGAGCACGTGGTGTCGCGCCGGCTCGACGCGCCCGCTCAAGCCGTCAGCCACGCCCGGAGCCCCGCCTCGACGGCGAGGATCTGGTCGACGGGCACGCGCTCGTCGTCGCGATGCGCGAGGTTCGGGTCGCCCGGCCCGTAGTTGACCGCGGGAATCCCGAGCGCGCTGAATCGCGCGACGTCCGTCCAGCCGAGCTTCGGCGACGGTCGGGCGCCGACGGCCGCGACGAACTCCTGCGCGATCGGGGCGTCGAGTCCCGGGCGCGCGCCCTCGGCGAGGTCATCGACGACGAGCTCGACCCCGGGGAAGAGCTCCCGGACGTGCGCGACCGCCGCCTCGCCGCTGCGGCTCGGGGCGAACCGGTAGTTGACGGTCACCTCCGCAAGGTCGGGGATGACGTTTGTCGCGACGCCGCCCGAGATGATCGTCGCGTTGAGCGCCTCGCGGTAGTCGAGGCCGTCGACCTCGACCGTCGTCGGCTCGTACGCCGCGAGGGTCGCGAGCGCACCGGCGGCCGCGTGGATCGCATTCCTCCCCGACCACGGACGGGCCGAATGCGCGCGGGTCCCGTGGAATCGCAGGCGCACCCGGAGCGTGCCGTTGCAGCCGCCCTCGATGCCGCCCGCCGTCGGCTCGCCGAGGACCGCGAAGTCGGCGGCGAGGAGGTCGGGGCGGTTGCGGGCGAGCCGTCCGAGCCCGTTGCGGTCGCTGGCCACCTCCTCCTGGTCGTAGAAGATCCAGGTGATGTCGCAGCCGGGCGCGACGAGCTCGACCGCGAGCTTGAGCTGCACGGCGACGCCGGACTTCATGTCGACGGTGCCGCGGCCGATGAGCGTCTCGACGCCGTCGAGGCGCTCGCGACGCGTCGGGAGGTTGTCGCGCACCGGCACGGTGTCGAGGTGCCCGGCGATGGCGACGCGGCGCGACCGGCCGAGATTCGTGCGGGCGACGACCGCATCGCCGTCGCGGACGACCTCGAGGTGCGGCGCGGCGCGCAGCGCCGCCTCGACCGCATCGGCGAGCGCGCGCTCCTCGCCGGACACCGAGGGGATGTCGCAGATCGCCGCCGCGAGCAGCTCGACCGGCATGCTCGGATCGAGGCGCGCAGTCACCCCGTCAGCCTAACGGCGGGCGGCCCGACGGCGCCGATACGCTGGTGGCGTGAATCGCAGCGCCTGGGGCCACGCACTCGTCACGATCGCGGCGGACGGGACCGTCCTCGACGCCTGGTTCCCCTCGCCCCGGCTCGGCACCGCCCCCGACGACGCGGCCGCGCTCATCGCCCCGACCTCACTCGCGGACGTCGCCGGTCGCGACGAGCTGCGCGACGTCGAGGTCGAGGTGTGGACCGTCGAGATCGCCGACCTCGATGCGCCGCCGACGAGGACGGAGGACGTCTACCTGCGGCTCCACCTGCTGTCCCACCTCCTCGTCGCGCCGAACTCGATCAACGTCGACGGCGTCTTCGGCCTGCTGCCCGCCGTCGCGTGGTCGAACCGCGGGCCGCTGCTGCCGGAGACCGCCCGCGAGAAGCGCCCCGCCCTCCAGCGCGCGGGAGTCGTCGTGCACTCGCTCGACAAGTTCCCGCGGCTCATCGACTACGTCGTGCCCGACCGGGTCCGCATCGCCGACGTCTCGCGCGTCCGGCTCGGCGCCCACCTCGCGCCGGGGACGACGATCATGCACGAGGGCTTCGTCAACTTCAACGCGGGGACCCTCGGGGCGAGCATGGTCGAGGGCCGGATCTCGCAGGGCGTCGTCGTCGGCGACGGCTCCGACATCGGCGGCGGCGCGAGCATCATGGGCACGCTCTCGGGCGGCGGCACGCACCGCATCGCGATCGGCCGCCGCGCACTCCTCGGGGCCAACAGCGGCATCGGCATCTCCCTCGGCGACGACGCCGTCGTCGAGGCCGGGCTCTACGTGACGGCCGGCATGAAGGTGCGTCTCGTCGAGGCGGACGGCACGCGCACCGTCAAGGGCGCGGAGCTCTCGGGGGTGCCCGGCGTGCTCTTCCGCCGGAACTCCGAGACCGGCGCCGTCGAGGCGCTCCCCCGGACCGGTGGCGGCATCCGGCTCAACGACGCACTCCACGCCTGAGCCGGCTCAGCCGAGCGCCTCGGCCGCTGCCGCGGCGACCTCGGCCGCGATGGCGTCGAGGACGGCCGAGCGCAGGTGCCACTGCTGCCAGTGCAGCTGCACGTCGACGGCGTCGCCGTCGAGCGCGACGAGACGACCCGACGCCAGCGGCTGCGCCGACTGCAGGTCGGGCAGCATGCCCCATCCGAGGCCGAGCAGCACGGCGCTCGCGAATCCGGTCGAGGACGGGACCCGGTGCGCCGGCGCGGCGTGCCGGTCGACGCCGACGGCCCGCAGCTGACGCGCCTGGATCTCGTCGGCGGCGTCGAAGTCGACTCGCGGGGCGGCGGCCCAGCCTCCCCCGCCCGGGCCGAACCAGCGTGCTGCGAACCCGGGCGCCGCCACCGGCCGATACCGCATCGTGCCGAGCGGGGTGACGACGCAGCCGGCCACCGGCTCGACCCGGGAGGTGACCGCGGCCATCACCGTGCCGGACTCGAGCATCCTCGCGGTGCGCCCTTCGTCGTCCCGGTGCGCCTCGATGAGCACCGGCAGCCGCTCGGCGGCGCGGGCGAGCGGGGCGAGGAACCAGGTGTCGAGCGAGTCCGCGTTCACCGCGATCGAGACAAGCGCGTGCCCTCCGTCCGCGGCGCCGAGGTCGGCGAGGGCCTCGTGCTCCAGGAGCGCGAACTGCCGGGCGAGCCGGACCAGCGGCTCGCCTGCTTGGGTGGGCCGCACGGGCTTCGTCCGGACCAGGAGCACACGTCCGAGCTCCTCCTCGAACGCGCGGATCCGCTGAGACACCGCCGACGGCGTGATGCGGAGCCGCCGAGCGGCGCCGTCGAGGGTGCCGGCCTCGACGGCGGCGAGGAGGGTCGCCGCGAGCTCCGCCCGGATCCTCATGAAGCAAGACTACTGATGATGAAGAATTCTTAGCTGTACTCACCAGCCGATTCTGCCTACAGTCGGTCCGTGCCGATCGACGTGTTCCTCGCAGGCCTCGGGCTCGGCCTCTCCCTCATCATCGCGATCGGCGCGCAGAACGCATTCGTCCTCCGACAGGGCGTGCGCCGCGAGCGGGTCGCACTCGTCGTCGCGATCTGCGCACTGAGCGATCTCGCGCTCATCGTCGCGGGCGTCGCGGGCATGGGTCTCGTGCTCGAGTCCGTGCCGTGGCTCGTGCAGATCATCCGCTGGCTCGGCGCCGCATTCCTCATCGGATACGCCGTGCTCGCCGCGCTCCGGGCGATCCGCGGCGGCGGCGGGCTCGACCCCGCGGCGACCGGGGGCGTCGCCTCAGCGCGCTCGGTGACGATCCGCGTCGCGCTCACGGCGCTCGCCCTGACCTGGCTCAACCCGCACGTCTACCTCGACACCGTGCTGCTCCTCGGCGGGGTCGCGGCGAGCTACGGGCAGGAGCGCTGGGTCTTCGCGCTCGGCGCGGGGATCGCGAGCATCCTGTGGTTCTCGGCGCTCGGCTTCGGCGCGCGACTGCTCGGCGGGCTGCTGCGGCGGCCTCTGGCCTGGCGCATCCTCGACGGCGTCATCGCGCTCGTCATGCTCGCCCTCGGCATCCTGCTCCTCGTCCCCGTCTGACCAGACGGGCAGGCCTCAGGCGCGGTCGGTCGGCCAGTCGCGGGCCGGGGGGCCGACGTAGAGCTGCTGCGGGCGGCCGATCTTCGTCTGCGGGTCGTCGATCGACTCGCGCCACTGCGCAATCCAGCCGGGGAGCCGGCCGATCGCGAACAGGACCGTGAACATGCGGGTCGGGAAGCCCATCGCCTTGTAGATGACGCCCGTGTAGAAGTCGACGTTCGGGTAGAGCCGCCGCTCCTGGAAGTACTCGTCCGCGAGCGCGATCTGCTCGAGCTCCTGCGCGATGTCGAGCAGCGGGTCGCTCACGCCGAGGTCGGCGAGCACCTCGTACGCCGACTCCTTGACGAGCTTCGCCCGCGGGTCGTAGTTCTTGTACACCCGGTGGCCGAAGCCCATGAGCCGGATGCCGTCCTCCTTCGCCTTCACCCGCTCGACGTAGCGCTGCACGCTCTCGCCCGAGTCGCGGATGCGGGCGAGCATCGTGAGGACCGCCTCGTTCGCCCCGCCGTGCAGCGGGCCGTACAGCGCGTTGATGCCGGCCGAGATCGAGGCGAACATGTTTGCCTCCGTCGAGCCGACCAGCCGTACCGTCGACGTCGACGCGTTCTGCTCATGGTCCTCGTGGAGGATGAGCAGCCGGTCGAGCGCGCGCACGAGCACGGGGTTGAGCTCGTAGGGCTCCGCGAGGTTGCCGAAGTTGAGCTTGAGGAAGTTCTCGACGAAGGACAGCGAGTTGTCCGGGTACAGGAATGCCTGACCGAGCGACTTCTTGTGCGCGTACGTCGCGAGGACCGGCAGCTTCGCGAGGAGCCGGATCGTGTTGAGCTCCACCTTCTCCGGATCGCGCGGGTCGAGATCCTCCTCGTAGTAGGTGCTGAGCGCCGAGACCGCCGCCGAGAGCACCGACATGGGGTGCGCGGTGTGGGGCAGGGCGTGGAAGAAGCGCTTGAGATCCTCGTGGACGAGGGTGTGCCGGCGGATCTGCTCGTCGAACGCGTCGAGCTCCGAGGTCGACGGCAGCTCGCCGTGCATGAGCAGCCACGCGACCTCGAGATACGTCGAATGCGTGGCGAGATCCTCGATCGAATAGCCCCGGTAGCGCAGCACCCCGGCATCGCCGTCGATGTAGGTGATCGCGCTGCGAGTCGAGCTCGTGTTGACGAAGCCGTAGTCGATCGTCGTATGTCCCGACGCCGCCATGAGCTTCGAGATATCGATTGCATCCCGGCCCTCGGTCGCCTTGAGGATCGGGAACTCGGCGGTGCCCCCCGGGTAGTTGAGGGTCACGGTCTCCGGCTGCGCGGCGGTGTCGGCGGGAGTGGCGGTTGCGCTTGTGGCGTCGGTCACCGTCCCAGCATAGGACAACGCAAAAGGCTCTCGCGGCGCCCGTGGCAAGTGACATGACACACAGCAATCCGCGCATTCATAGGCGCTCTCCTACAACTCCCCCGGTGTCAGGCGAGGAGTTCGAGGCGGCCGACGGCCTCGCGAATCGTCGCGTCGCTCGCGGTGAGCGCGACCCGCACGTGCTGCGCCCCGCGCGGCCCGTAGAAGTCCCCCGGCGCGACGAGGATCCCGGCAGCTGCGAGGAGGCGCAGCGTGTCCCGCGCGGGCTCGCCGCGGGTCGCCCAGAGGTAGAGGCCGGCCGTCGACTCGTCGATGCGGAAGCCCGCGCCCGTCAGCGCGCGGGACAGCACGCGGCGGCGCTCGAGGTACCGCTCGCGCTGCGCCGCGACGTGCGCGTCGTCGGCGAGGGCCGCCGCCATGACCGCCTGCACGGGGCCGGGCGTCATGAGGCCGAGATTCTTGCGCACCTCGAGGATCCCGCGGATGAGCGCCGCATCGCCCGCGATGAGGCCCGCGCGGTAGCCGGCGAGGTTCGACTGCTTCGAGAGCGAGTAGACGGCGAGGAGCCCCTCGACCGAGCCGCCCGTCACCTCGGGGTCGAGGACGGAGGGGGTCGGGTCGAGCGAGGACCAGTTGAGCTCCGCGTAGCACTCGTCGCCGACAAGGACCGCGCCGAGCTCGCGGGCGCGCTGCACCGCGGCGCGGAGCTGCTCGACGTCGAGCACACGGCCGTCGGGGTTGCCGGGCGAGTTGAGCCAAACGAGCCGCGTGGCGTCCGGCCAGGCGGCGGGGTCATCGGCGGCGAGCGCCGTCGCGCCCGCGACCGCCGCGCCCACCTCGTACGTCGGGTACGCGAGCTCCGGGTGGACGACGACGTCGCCTGGCCCGAGGCCGAGCGTGACACCTATCTCGCGCGCCATTACGACGCCTATTGGCTGCGTGCCGAACCGGAATTGCAGGTCGAGCACCTCTCGTCAGCGGGAGAGTTCATCGGGCGGAGCGACTTCGCGTGGGACGACGTCA
>CAKUJB010000025.1 GCA_934661165.1 uncultured Microbacteriaceae bacterium
GCACATCACCGGGGTCGCGCACTTCCGTCACCTGACGCTCGCCGTGGGCCCCGGCGTCTTCGTCCCGCGACCGGAGACCGAGCTCCTCGCGCAGCTCGCCATCGACGCGCTGCTCGCTGTGCCGGACCCCGCGCCCATCGCCGTCGACCTCGGCACGGGCTCCGGCGCCGTGGCCATCGCGATGGCGACCGAGGCCCCGCATGCGCGCGTCACCGGCGTCGAGCTCTCGCCCGAGGCCCTCGTCTGGGCGGAGCGCAACGCCCGCACGTCGGGCGCCACGAACCTCTCGATCGTGCCCGGCGACCTCCGCGACGCCCTGCCCGAGCTCGACGGCCGGGTCCGCGTCGTCGCCTCGAACCCGCCGTACATCCCGCGTGATGCGGTGCCGCGCGACCCCGAGGTGCGAGACCACGACCCGGCGCTCGCGCTCTATGGCGGTCAGGACGGCCTCGACCTCGTCCGCGCGCTGTCGGTGACCGGGCTGCGCCTCCTCGTGCCCGGCGGGCTCCTGGCGATCGAGCACGGCGAGCTCCAGGGCGACGACGTCCGATCGCTCCTCGCGGCGGCGGGCTGGCGTGCCGCCGCGACCCACCCCGATCTGACGGGCCGGCCGCGGGTGACCACCGCGGTGCGTCCCTGAGTGCCGGGACGAATGCGCGGAGCGGCGACATGGGACAATGGGCGCGATGGCCGAGACCTTTGACGTGACCTCGACGGACGGCGTCCTCGACGGGCTCCGGGCTGCGCGAGCGGCGCTCGGCCGCGGCGAGCTCGTGGTCGTGCCGACCGACACCGTGTACGGCCTCGCGGCCGACGCCTTCCGTCCGGAGGCGGTCGCGGCGCTCGTCGCCGCGAAGGGCCGGACGCTCACGAGCCCGCCGCCCGTGCTCGTGCCGGACCTCGCGACGCTCGACGCGCTCGCCGAGCACGTCCATCCGGCGGTGCGCGCGCTCGTCGACGCGCTCTGGCCGGGGCCGCTCACCATCATCGTGCCGGCGCGCAGCTCGCTCGACTGGCATCTCGGCGAGACGCGCGGGACGGTCGCACTGCGGATGCCCGACGACCCCGTCGCGCTGCAGCTCCTCAAGGACTGCGGTCCGCTCGCGGTATCGAGTGCGAACCGGACCGGGCAGCCGCCGGCGGCGACCGGCGCCGCGGCCGTCGAGGCGCTCGGCGAGTCCGTCGCCGTCGTGCTCGACGGCGGCCCGCGGGGGACGCTCGCCAGCACGATCGTCGACGCGACGAATCTCGATCGGCCCGATGGTCGGCTGCGCATCGTGCGCGAGGGGGTCGTGCCCTCGTCGCGCATCGCCGAGCTCGTGACGGGACTCGTCGCGGTGCACGGCGCGGGCGATCGCGCACAGGACGAAGGAGCAGTGGCATGACGGTCGCCGACATCCTCGGTCGGGCGCTGCGCTGGCAGGCGATCCTCACGGTCGTCGTCGTCGTCGTCGGCGGCGTCCTCGCGTGGTGGATCGCCGAGCTGCCCGGCGTCATCGGCGTCGTGCTCGGCGGCCTGCTCGCCGTCGTCTTCATGGGCATGACGGGCGTGAGCATCCTCATCGGCAACCGGGTGACGAAGGGGCAGCCGGGCGATGCGCTGGGCTTCTTCGCGATCGTGCTCGGCGGCTGGCTCGCGAAGTTCGTCGTCTTCCTCGTCGTCGGGCTCGTGCTGCGCGGCGCCGACTGGCTCGTGCCGCAGGCGTTCGGCATCACGGCCATCGTCGTCGTGGTCGGCAGCCTCGTCATCGACGGCTTCGCGGTCGCACGCAGCCGGATGCCTCCCATCGACGTGCAGCTGCCGATCTTCCAGACCGAGTCGCCGGAGTCGAGCGAGGCGCCGGAGGCGGCCGGACCGGGGGATTCTCCCGATTCCGCCCGCCGGAGCGCAGATTGTGCGCCCGAGTGACCGATTTCGTCAAGAGCGGACCCGAAGTCTTGATAGGCTCGTAGCCGATCTCATCCCGTCGCCGCGTGATCAAGCTGGTCCGCCCCGATCCAGGAGACTGTTCTGTCTACCAGCCTTGTCCTCGGCCTGAAGTCTCCGTTCTCGACCGCCGACGAGCCGACTGACACCGGCGGACCCGTCTTCCACGGCCCCTCGATCGCGGAGTTCTTCCCCGAGGCGGTGCTCTTCGTCGGCACGCCGTTCGAGATGAACCGCATCATGATCCTCCGGGTCATCGTCGTGCTGCTCATCATGTTCATCCTGTGGCTCGCGGCGTCGCGGATGCGCGTCGTGCCGACCCGTTTCCAGGGCATGGTCGAGTACGTGCTCGGCGTCCCGCGGAAGATGGCCTGGGACCTGCTCGGGGAGCATGACGGCAAGCGATTCCTGCCGCTCATCACGACGGTGTTCGTCCTCGTGCTCGGCTTCAACTTCATGGGCATCATCCCGCCGGCGAACATCGCGCTCACGAGCATCATCGGCCTGCCGCTGCTGCTCGCGATGGTCTCGTACGTCGTCTTCATCTACGCGGGCATCAAGCGCCACGGGCTCAGGTTCTTCTGGAACTCGCTCGTGCCGAAGGGCGTGCCCGGCTTCGTCGTCCCCATCGTCGCGCTCATCGAGCTCGTGTCGACGTTCATCCTGCGGCCGGTGACGCTCACCCTCCGACTTCTCATGAACATGATGGTCGGCCACCTCCTGCTCGTGCTCTTCTTCGTGGCCACCTCGTTCTTCCTCTTCGAGATGCAGGGCGGCTGGAAGCTGCTCGGCGTCGGGACCCTCGCCTTCGGCTTCGCCTGGAGCGCATTCGAGATCCTCGTCTCGATCCTGCAGGCCTACGTCTTCGCCATCCTCACCACGCTCTACATTCAGCTCGCCCTCGCGGACGAGCACTGAATGCTCCACGACCTCCCAAACCATCCAGGAAGGAACACCCCTAAATGAACGAGCTCTCCGGCAACATCGCCACCGTCGGCTACGGCCTCGCCGCGATCGGCCCCGCGATCGGCATCGGCCTCGTCGTGGGCAAGACGATCGAGTCGGTCGCCCGCCAGCCCGAGCTGCAGGGCCGCCTGCAGACCCTGATGTGGATCGGCATCGCCTTCACCGAGGCCCTCGCCTTCATCGGCATCGCGACCTACTTCTTCATGGTCTGACCTGAGGCCCCGCCTCCTCCATCCCCACGAACGAACGGATAACCGACCATGACTGACGGCGTGATCCTGGCTGAGGAGCCGTTCAACCCGCTCCTGCCGGCGTGGCCCGATCTCATCTGGGGCACGGTCGTCTTCGTCCTGCTCCTCGCCTTCGTCGGCTGGTACGTCCTGCCGCGGATCAACCGCGCCCTCGACGCCCGCGCCGAGGCGATCCAGGGCGGGATCGAGAAGGCCGAGGCCGCGCAGGCCGAGGCGAGCGCCGCGCTGGCCCAGTACCAGGAGCAGCTCGCCGCCGGGCGCGCCGAGGCCGCGGAGATCCGCGAGCAGGCCCGCAAGGACGGCGCCGCGATCCTCGCCGAGCTCAAGGAGCAGGCGCAGGCGGAAGCCGCACGGATCACCGCCGCCGCGCAGGCGCAGATCGAGGCGGAGCGCCAGGCGGCGCTCGCCTCGCTCAAGTCGGAGGTCGGCTCCCTCGCGCTCGAGCTCGCCTCGGGCGTCGTGGGCCAGTCGCTCGCGGAGGATGCGAAGGCGGGCGCGCTCGTCGACCAGTTCCTCAAGGACCTCGAGTCGAGCGAGGCGAGCAGGTAGACATGGGATCCGCTACGATCCAGGCGATCGCCGCCGGCCGCGAGGCGCTCGCGCAGGCGACCGGTGACGCATTCGTGCTCGGGCGCGAGCTCATCGCCGCGCGTGACACGATCGCCGGCGCCGCGCAGCTCAAGGCCGTGCTCGCCGATGCGGCCGCAGCCCCCGCGACGAAGTCGGCGCTCGTCGACAAGGTGTTCGCCGGCTTCGGCGCCCCCACGCGCGACGTGCTGCAGCGCGTCGCGGAGGCGCGCTGGTCGAAGGCGGACGACCTGCTCGCGGGGCTCGAGGAGCTCGGCATCCGCGCGATGGCGGCCTCGCTCGCCGACGGCGACGTGGCGATCCAGGAGCTCGCGGCCTTCCAGAAGGCCGTCAGCGCGGACGCGGACCTCGAGTACGCGGTCGGCTCGGCACTCGTGCCGGGCACCGAGAAGGCCGCAGTCGTCGAGCGGCTCCTGACCGACAAGGCGACGCCGCAGACGATCGCGATCCTCGCGGCGCTCGTGTCCCGGTCGAACGGCCGGCGCATCGGCGGCATGATCAAGCGGGCCACGTCGCTCGTCGCGGACCAGAGCGGCCGCGCGGTGGCCGAGGTGCACACGGCGACGGCGCTCGACGCGGCGCAGGCCGAGCGGCTCCGCGCCACGATCGCGGCGGCCGAGCAGCGCGACGTCGTGCTCACGCAGATCGTCGACCCAGCCCTCATCGGCGGCGTCCGCGTCGTCATCGGCGACCGCGTCATCGACGGCAGCGTCGCCACCAGACTCACTGATCTTCGACTCGCCCTCGTCGGCTAGTCGACACCGGACCCAAGCACAAGGAAGACCAATGGCAGAACTCACCATCAGCCCGGACGAGATCCGCGACGCGCTCAAGGAGTTCGTCGGCTCGTACCAGCCGGCGAAGGCCGCGGCGACCGAGGTCGGTCACGTCATCGACGCCGCCGACGGCATCGCCCACGTCGAGGGTCTGCCCGGCGTGATGGCGAACGAGCTGCTGCGCTTCGCGAACGGCGTCCAGGGGCTCGCGCTCAACCTCGACGAGGACCAGATCGGTGTCGTCGTGCTCGGCGAGTTCACCGGCATCGTCGAGGGCATGGAGGTCACGCGCACGGGCGAGGTGCTCTCGGCGCCCGTCGGCGACGCATTCCTCGGCCGCGTCGTCGACCCGCTCGGCAACCCGATCGACGGTCTCGGCGCCATCGCGGCCGAGAGCCGGCGTGCGCTCGAGCTCCAGGCGCCGGGCGTCATGCAGCGCAAGTCGGTGCACGAGCCGCTGCAGACCGGCATCAAGGCGATCGACGCGATGATCCCGGTGGGCCGCGGCCAGCGCCAGCTCATCATCGGCGACCGCCAGACCGGCAAGACGGCGATCGCGATCGACACGATCATCAACCAGAAGGCCAACTGGGAGTCCGGCGACGTCAACAAGCAGGTGCGCTGCATCTACGTCGCGATCGGTCAGAAGGGCTCGACGATCGCCGCCGTGAAGGGCGCGCTCGAGGAGGCCGGCGCGCTCGAGTACACGACGATCGTCGCGGCACCCGCCTCGGACCCCGCGGGCTTCAAGTACCTCGCCCCGTACACCGGCTCGGCCATCGGCCAGCACTGGATGTACGGCGGCAAGCACGTCCTCATCATCTTCGATGACCTGTCGAAGCAGGCCGAGGCCTACCGCGCCGTGTCCCTGCTGCTGCGCCGCCCGCCGGGCCGCGAGGCCTACCCGGGCGATGTCTTCTACCTGCACTCGCGTCTCCTCGAGCGCTGCGCGAAGCTGTCCGACGAGCTCGGCGCCGGCTCGATGACCGGCCTGCCGATCATCGAGACGAAGGCGAACGACGTCTCGGCGTACATCCCGACGAACGTCATCTCGATCACCGACGGCCAGATCTTCCTCCAGTCGGACCTGTTCAACGCGAACCAGCGTCCCGCGGTCGACGTCGGCGTCTCGGTCTCCCGAGTCGGCGGCGACGCGCAGGTGAAGTCGATCAAGAAGGTCTCCGGCACGCTGAAGCTCGAGCTCGCGCAGTACCGTGCGCTGCAGGCCTTCGCGATGTTCGCCTCCGACCTCGACGCGGCCAGCCGCCGCCAGCTCGACCGGGGCGCCCGCCTCACCGAGCTGCTGCGCCAGCCGCAGTACACGCCGTACCCCGTCGAGGACCAGGTCGTCGCGATCTGGGCCGGCACGAACGGCAAGCTCGACGACGTCGAGGTGAGCGACGTGCTCCGCTTCGAGCGGGAGCTGCTCGACCACCTCGCGCGGCACACCTCGATCCTCACGACGCTCCGCGAGACGAATGTGCTCGACGACGACACCGTCGCCCAGCTCGAGACCGCGGTCGACGAGTTCAAGCGCACCGCGTGGCTGCAGGGCCCCGAGGTCGGCGGCGTGGGCTCCGAGGAGTTCAAGGACCTCGCGGACGACGAGATCTCGCAGGAGAAGATCGTCAAGCAGAAGAAGCGCTGACGGCAGGGAATCGGGACGACACATGGGAGCGCAGCTTCGCGTCTACCGGCAGAAAATCCGTTCTGCCCAGACGACCAAGAAGATCACGAAGGCGATGGAGCTCATCGCCGCATCGCGCATCACGAAGGCGATGCAGCGGGTGAGCGCCTCGTTGCCGTACGCCCGCGCCGTCACGCGCGCGGTCTCGGCGGTCGCCACGTTCTCCAACGTCGACCACATCCTCACCCGCCAGGAGACCGGCGGTCGCCGCGCGGCGATCCTCGTCCTCACCTCGGACCGCGGCCTCGCCGGCGCGTTCAACGCGAACGCGCTCCGTGAGGCGAGCGAGCTCGCGCAGCGACTCGAGGACGAGGGCAAGGAGGCCGTGTGGTACCTCGTCGGCCGGAAGGCCGCGGCGTACTTCGCCTTCCGCCACCGCGAGGCCGAGCGCACCTGGATCGGCGGCACCGACAACCCCGAGTTCGGGCTCGCGAAGGAGATCGCCGACGCGGTCACCGAGCGGTTCGCGCTCGAGGACGCCGCCGGCGGCGTCGACGAGGTCTACGTCGTCTACAACCGCTTCGTGAGCATGCTCACGCAGGACCCGCAGACGGTGCGCCTGCTGCCGCTCGAGGTCGTCGAGGACGTGGAGCCGCCGACGCCCGGCAAGGCGCTGCCGCTCTACGAGTTCGAGCCGGAGCCCGAGCAGGTGCTCGACGCGCTCCTCCCGGTGTACATCGAGTCTCGGATCTTCAACGCGCTGCTCCAGTCGGCCGCCGCGAAGCACGCCGCGACCCAGAAGGCGATGAAGTCGGCGACGGACAACGCCGACAAGCTCATCAAGGACTACACCCGCCTGGCGAACAACGCCCGCCAGGCCGAAATCACCCAGCAGATCTCCGAGATCGTCGGCGGCGCCGACGCGCTCTCGGCCTGACACGCAGATCCAAGGAACCAGGAAGACCGAATGGCTACCACCGCAACGCAGAACGACACGACCGCGAAGGCCGGCGCCGTCGGCCGCATCTCCCGAGTGACCGGTCCCGTCGTCGACATCGAGTTCCCGCACGAGTCGATCCCCGGTATCTACCACGCGCTCGAGACGACCGTCTCCTTCGGCGAGGGCTCGGAGCCGCAGAAGCTCGTCCTCGAGGTCGCGCAGCACCTCGGCGACGACGTCGTCCGCGCGATCGCCCTCAAGCCGACCGACGGCCTCGTCCGCGGCCAGGAGGTCGTCGACACCGGCGCGCCGATCTCGGTGCCCGTCGGCGACATCACGAAGGGCCACGTCTTTAACGTGACGGGCGACCCGCTCGACGTCCCGGCCGACTCGCTCGAGGTGACCGAGCGCTGGCCGATCCACCGCGAGCCGCCGGCCTTCGACCAGCTCGAGTCGAAGACGCAGCTCTTCGAGACCGGCATCAAGGTCATCGACCTCCTCACCCCGTACGTGCAGGGCGGCAAGATCGGCCTGTTCGGCGGCGCGGGCGTCGGCAAGACGGTCCTCATCCAGGAGATGATCTACCGCGTCGCCGCGAACCACGGCGGCGTCTCGGTCTTCGCCGGCGTCGGCGAGCGCACCCGTGAGGGCAACGACCTCATCCACGAGATGGAGGATGCGGGCGTCTTCGACAAGACCGCACTCGTGTTCGGCCAGATGGACGAGCCGCCGGGGACGCGTCTGCGCGTCGCGCTGAGCGCGCTGACGATGGCGGAGTACTTCCGCGACGTCCAGAAGCAGGACGTGCTGCTCTTCATCGACAACATCTTCCGCTTCACGCAGGCCGGCTCCGAGGTCTCGACCCTGCTCGGCCGCATGCCGAGCGCGGTCGGCTACCAGCCGAACCTCGCGGACGAGATGGGCATCCTCCAGGAGCGCATCACCTCGACGCGCGGTCACTCGATCACCTCGCTGCAGGCGATCTACGTCCCCGCGGACGACTACACGGACCCCGCGCCGGCGACGACCTTCGCGCACCTCGACGCGACGACGGAGCTCTCCCGCGAGATCGCCTCGCTCGGTCTCTACCCGGCGGTCGACCCGCTCACCTCGACGTCCCGCATCATGGACCCGCGCTACCTGGGCGAGGACCACTACCGGGTCGCGACCGCGGTGAAGGCGATCCTGCAGAAGAACAAGGAGCTCCAGGAGATCATCGCGATCCTCGGCGTCGACGAGCTCTCCGAGGAGGACAAGATCACCGTCGCCCGCGCGCGCCGGATCCAGCGCTTCCTCTCGCAGAACACGTACATGGCGACGAAGTTCACCGGTGTCGAGGGCTCGACGGTCCCGCTCAAGGAGACGATCGAGTCGTTCGACGCGATCGTCAAGGGCGAGTTCGACCACGTCGCAGAGCAGGCGTTCTTCAACGTCGGCGGCATCGCGATGGTCGAGGAGAACTGGGCGCGGATCCAGCAGGAGAACGCCTGATCATGGCTGCCGCGCTCAAGGTGAGCATCGTCTCCGCCGACGCCGAGATCTGGGCGGGGGAGGCCACCATGGTCTCCGCCCGCACGGTCGTCGGCGAGATCGGCATCCTCGCGGGGCACGAGCCGATGCTCGCGATCCTCGCGCCGGGCGCGGTCCGGGTGACGACGGCGGGCGGCGAGCGGGTCGAGGTCTCGGCCGACGACGGCTTCCTCTCGGTCGAGCACGACACGATCACGATCGTCGCGCGCCAGGCCGCCCTGGTCTGAGGCCGTGCGGCTGCTGCTGCCGCCGTCGCGCACCGTGCGCGGCGAGGCCGGTGCGCTCGCGCCGCTCGACCGGTACACCGGGACGCTCTACAAGGCGCTCGGCGTCGACGGGCTGACGGCCGCGCAGCGCCGCTATGCGGTCGACGCGATCCTCATCCACACCGCGGAGGAGGGCCTGCGCGGGGCCGACGGCTCGGTGCCGCCGCCGCTGGCCGAGCTCGTCGCCGTGGATGAGGCGGTCATCGATCTGCGCTCGAAGGAGTACGCCCGCCGCGACCCGCTGCCCGTCGGCGGCTGGACTGTCCGCGTCGTCTCGCCGGGCGAGGGCGGCAGGCGACTGGCGATCTCGCACTGGAACAAGCACCACAAGGGCGTCTTCGTCGGCGCGCTCGTCGCCGACATGCCTTCGATCCGCACGATCGAGGACCTGCTGCGCTGGGCGGCGGCCAACGACCACCAGCTCGAGCCGGTTGCCGACGGCGAGCTCGATCTCGTCGTCTGAGTCGAGGGCACCGGACGTATCGGTCACCCGGACCGGCCGCGCGCGATCAGCTCGGCTGCGCCGCGCGCCAGCAGCCGACAACGTGGTCGTCGACGAGGCCTGCCGACTGCATGAGCGCGTACATCGTCGTCGGGCCGACGAATCGGAAGCCCGCGCGCTTGAGCGCGGTCGACAGCGCGGTCGACTCCGCCGTCGTCGCGGGGATCTCCGCGAGCGAGGCGGGCCGAGGCCGTGGTACCGGCGCGTGCGACCACACGAGCCGATCCAGTGCGCCATCGCCCTCCGCGGCCTGCAGGCGCAGCAGCGCCCGCGCATTGCCGATCGTCGCCTGAATCTTCGCCCGGTTGCGGATGATGCGGGCGTCGAGCATGAGCCGCTCGATGTCGTCGTCGCCGAGGGCGGCGACGGCCGTCGGCGAGAAGCCCTCGAAGGCCTCGCGGAAGTCGCCTCGGCGCCGCAGGATCGTGATCCACGACAGGCCCGCCTGGAAGCCCTCCAGGCACAGCTTCTCGAAGAGGGGTCGGTCGCCGTGCAGCGGGTGCCCCCACTCCTCGTCGTGGTAACGGTGATACTCCGTATCGGTGCCGACCCAGGCGCAGCGCACCAGGCCGTCGGTCCCGGTCGTCAGACTCATCGATACGGGATCCCCTCGTGGTCGAGCAGCAGCCGCTTCGTCGGGATGCCCTCGCCGCCGCTGTAGCCGGTGATGCGGCCGTCGGCGGCGAGCACTCGATGGCACGGGATGAGGATCGTGATCGGGTTCGCGCCGACCGCCGCGCCGATCGCGCGGCTCGCTGCGACCGGGTAGCCGAGGTCGGCGCCGAGCCGCGAGTACGTCACGGCGGTGCCGTGCGGGATCTCGGCGATCCGGTGCCACACCGCCTGCCGGAACTGACTCCCCGCGGGATCCAGCGGCACGTCGAACTCGGTGCGCGACCCCGTGAAGTACTCCGCGAGCTGTGCCGCGGCGCGCTCGAGGACCTCGTCGGGTAGGACGCCGAGCGCGGCGCGCGGGAGCACGCCGTCCCGGGCGATCGTCACCTCGGTGACGGCCGAGCCGTCGCCGATGAGCTCGATCGGGCCCACGGGGGAGTCGATCTCCATGCGATGCATACGACGACGCTATCGCGGGGCGTCGACACCGACGGCGGACGGCCGCGCACCCTGTGGAGGACGCGAGCCGGGCCGCTCAGGTGGAGGAGCATTCGACCGGCCGTCCGGCTCCGGGGGCGAGAATGGATGCCATGCCGTCGACCACTGGCCGCGCCGTCCTCGTCTTCCTGCTCATCGCATTCGGCCTCTCCTGGCTCGTCGCCCTGCCGCTCTGGCTGAGCGGCGACGGCCTCGGCACCTGGGGCGGGGCCGGGGTGGCGATCCTCGGCGTCGCGATGATGTGCACGCCCGCCATCGCGGCGCTCGTCGCGTGCCTCGCGGTCGAGCGGCCCGCCCGCGGGACGCGGCTGCGCACCCTCGGCATCTCCTCGGGCGTCTCGGCGCGGCGGCTCATCGGCTACCTCGCGCTCGGCATCATCGTGCCGGTCGCCCTCATCCTCGTCGCACTCCCGATCGGCGCCGCGCTCGGCGTGTATCCCGCCGACTTCGCGGGACTCAGCGGCTTCCGCGCGCTCGTCGACGCGCAGCTGTCGGCCGCGGGCGTCGGCGAGCTGCCCATCCCGATCGAGGCGCTCCTCGCGCTCCAGTTCGTGCAGGTGCTCCTCGGGGTCGGCATCAACCTCCTGCCCGCGCTCGGCGAGGAGCTCGGCTGGCGCGGCTGGCTGCTGCCGAAGCTGCTGCGCCTCGGCACGATCCCCGCGATCCTCCTCTCGGGCGTCATCTGGGGGCTCTGGCACGCGCCCCTCATCCTGCTCGGCTACAACTACCCGACGGCGCCGGGGTGGCTCGGGGTCCTGAGCATGACCGGGATGTGCGTCGTCGTCGGCGGGATCTTCGGCTGGCTCCGGATCCGCGGGGGCTCCGTCTGGCCGGCCGCCGTCGCGCATGCGGCCTTCAACGCGTCCGCGGGCTTCTTCCTCGTCTTCGCCGCCGAGGGCGCCGTCATCGACACGACGAGCGCGACGATCCTCGGCTGGTCCGGCTGGATCGTGCCGCTCGTGCTGCTCGTCGTGCTCGTCGCGACCGGTGGGTTCCGCGCGCCGCGCGAGCGAGCGCCGAGGTCCCGCGCCGCGCAGCCGGCGGAATCCGCCTGAGGCGAACGCCCGCGCGTTACCGCGCCGCGCGTGCCAGGATCGTTCCCCGTGAAGCTGCTTCGGGTCGTCGGACGATTCCTCCGGCCGTATCGATGGCTCGTCGTCGCGGTCATCGCCTTCCAGCTTGTGCAGACGATCGCGAACCTGCTGCTGCCGAGCCTCAACGCCGACATCATCGACAACGGAATCGCGAAGGGCGACATCGCCCGCATCCTCGCCGTCGGGGGTGTCATGCTCATCGGCACCCTCGTCCAGGTCGCCGCCGCGATCGGCGCCGTGTGGTTCGGCGCGATGGCGGCGATGCGGCTCGGTCGGGACATGCGCGAGCAGATCTTCACCCGCGTCGCCGAGTTCTCCGAGCGCGAGGTCGGCCGCTTCGGCGCGCCGAGCCTCATCACGCGCACGACGAACGACGTGCAGCAGGTGCAGATGCTCGTCTTCATGGCGCTCGCGCTCATGGTCTCCGCGCCGATCATGGCGATCGGCGGGGTGTTCATGGCGCTCCAACAGGACATCGGGCTGTCGTGGCTCATGGCGATCGCGGTGCCCGTGCTCCTCGTCGTCATCAGCGTCATCGTCGTCCAGATGGTGCCGCTCTTCCGGAGCATGCAGCGCCGCATCGACAGCGTGAACCGGGTGCTGCGCGAGCAGCTCACCGGGATCCGCGTCATCCGCGCATTCGTCCGCGAACCGCACGAGCGCGCCCGCTTCGCCGACGCGAACGCGGAGCTCACCGACACCGCGCTGCGGGCCGGGCGGCTCTTCGCCCTCGTCTTCCCGCTCGTCATGCTCGTCATGAATGCGACATCGGTCGCCGTCTTCTGGTTCGGCGCGGAGGGGGTCGAGGCCGGGGTGACGCAGGTCGGCGCGCTCACCGCATTCCTCCAGTACCTCATCCAGATCCTCATGGCCGTGATGATGGCCGTCATGATGTCGATGATGGTGCCGCGCGCGGCGGTCGCCGCCGAGCGGATCGGCGAGGTCCTCGACACCCCGAGCAGCGTCGTCGTGCCGCTGCGACCGGTGACGCCGGAGCGGACTGAGGGCGTCGTCGAGTTCCGCGACGTCGAGTTCCGCTACCCCGGGGCCGAGGCGCCCGTGCTCTCGGGCATCTCGTTCACCGCCCGGCCCGGCGCGACGACCGCGATCATCGGGAGCACCGGCTCCGGCAAGTCGACGCTCGTCGGCCTCATCCCGCGGCTCTTCGACGTCACCGACGGCGCCGTCCTCATCGACGGGGTCGACGTCCGCGACCTCGACCCCGACCTCCTCTGGGGGCGCGTCGGCCTCGTGCCGCAGCGCGCCTACCTCTTCTCCGGCACCGTCGCGACGAACCTCCGCTTCGGCAGCCCCCGGGCGACGGACGAGGAGCTCTGGGCGGCGCTCCGGACCGCGCAGGCGGAGGACTTCGTGCGGGCGATGCCCGAGGGGCTCGACGCGCCGATCGCGCAGGGCGGGACGAATGTGTCCGGCGGCCAGCGACAGCGGCTCGCGATCGCGCGGGCGCTCGTCACGCGGGCGCCGATCATGGTCTTCGACGACTCGTTCAGCGCCCTCGACACCGCGACCGACGCGCGGCTGCGCGCCGCGCTCGACGAGGCCGCCGCCGAGACGACGCGGATCGTCGTCGCGCAGCGCGTCTCGACGATCCTCGACGCCGACGAGATCCTCGTCATCGACGACGGCCGCGTCGTCGGCCGCGGTCGCCACGACGACCTCCTCGTCGCGAGCGAGACCTACCGGGAGATCGTCGAGAGCCAGCTCCGAGCGGACGAGGAGGCGGCATGAGCGCGCCGCGTGCTGCGGTCCCAGAGCGACCGCAGGGAGATGACGGGTCGCAGGCCACGCCCACGAATGCGCGCCCCGCGTCCGTCCCCGACCGCACGATCCAGGCGGGCCGCCGCGGTGCCCCGCACGGTCCCATGGGCGCGATGGGGATGCCCGCGGAGAAGGCGATGGCCTTCTGGCCGTCGGCGAGGCGCCTGCTCGGCCGGCTCCGGCCGCACCGGCTCCTCATCGGGCTCACCGTCGTGCTCGCCGCCGTGAGCACGGCGCTCATGGTGACCGGCCCCATGCTCCTCGGCGAGGCGACGAACGTCATCTTCGCCGGGGCGATCTCGAAGGGGATCCCCGCGGGCATGACGCAGGCCGAGGTCATCGCGGCGATGCGCGAGCGCGGCGAGGGCCAGCAGGCCGACATGCTCGCCGCGATGGAGCTGCGCCCCGGCTTCGGCATCGACTTCGAGGCGCTGCGCACCTGGCTCGTCGTCGCGCTCGCGGTGTACGTCATCGGCTCGCTGCTCGGCTGGGTCCAGGCGCTCATCCTCAACCGCGTCGTGCAGCGCGTCGCGTACGGCCTCCGCGAGGAGGTCGAGGGCAAGCTCCACCGGCTGCCGCTCAGCTACTTCGACGGCATGCCCCGCGGCGAGCTCCTCAGCCGGGTGACGAACGACGTCGACAACGTGCAGCAGAGCCTCAGCCAGACGCTGTCGCAGATCCTCAACTCGCTGCTCATGGTCGTCGGCGTCGTCGTCATGATGCTCACCATCTCGTGGCAGCTCGCGCTCATCGCGCTCGTCACCGTGCCGCTCACCGCGGTCGTCGCGGGCCTCATCGCGAAGCGCTCGCAGCCGCGCTTCGTCGAGCAGTGGGCGCGGACGGGGCGGCTCAACGCGCAGGTGGAGGAAGGGTACACGGGGCACGCGCTCGTCAAGGTCTTCGGCCGCCAGCGCGAGATCGTCGAGCGGTTCCGCGAGGAGAACGAGGCGATGTACCGCGCGAGCTTCGGCGCGCAGTTCGTCTCGGGGATCATCATGCCGGCGACGATGTTCATCGGGAACCTCGTCTACGTCGTCATCGCCGTCGTCGGCGGCGTCTTCGTCGCGGGCGGGACGATGTCGCTCGGCGGCGTCCAGGCCTTCATCCAGTACTCCCGGCAGCTCGGCCAGCCGCTGTCGCAGCTCGGCTCGATGGTCAACCTCCTCCAGTCGGGCGTCGCGTCCGCGGAGCGGGTCTTCGAGCTGCTCGACGCCGAGGAGCAGCGCCCCGATCCCGCGGCGCCGCTCTCGCCGCCCGCCGACGCCGCCGAGCTCGCCTTCGAGCACGTCGACTTCGACTACGACGCGGCGAAGCCGCTCATCCGCGACCTCTCGCTCGTCGCGGCCCCCGGCAGCACCGTCGCGATCGTCGGGCCGACGGGCGCCGGCAAGTCGACGCTCGTCAACCTGCTCATGCGCTTCTATGAGGTCGATGCCGGCCGGATCGTGCTCGGCGGCGTCGACACGGCCGAGATGACCCGCGACGACCTGCGCGGCCGCACCGGCATGGTCCTCCAGGACACCTGGCTCTTCACCGGCACGATCCGGGAGAACATCCGCTACGGGCGGCCCGACGCGACCGACGAGGAGGTCGTCGCGGCGGCGCGCGCGGCGTACGTAGACCACTTCGTCGCCTCGCTGCCGGACGGCTACGACACGGTCCTCGCGGACGAGGGCGACAACGTGTCCGCGGGACAGAAGCAGCTCATCACGATCGCGCGGGCGGTGCTCGCCGATCCGCGCGTGCTCATCCTCGACGAGGCGACGAGCTCGGTCGACACGCGGACCGAGCTGCTCATCCAGCGGGCGATGAGCGAGCTGCGCGCCGACCGGACGAGCTTCGTCATCGCGCACCGGCTCTCCACGATCCGCGACGCGCACCTCATCCTCGTCATGGAGGAGGGGCGCATCGTCGAGCAGGGCGACCACGACTCGCTCATCGCCGCCGATGGCGCCTACGCCCGCCTCTACCGCTCCCAGTTCGAGCGCGCCGCCACGGAATAGCAGCGGGCCGCCGACCGGGGTGGTCGACGGCCCGCGGACGGGTGGTGCGGCTCAGTCCTGGAGGACGACCTGCAGGTCGAAGGCGAGGGTGATCTCGTCGCCGAGCATGACCCCGCCGGTCTCGAGCGGCGCGTTCCAGGCGACGCCGTAGTCGAGGCGGTTGAGCTTGCCGGCGACGCTCGCCGCGGCGTGGAGCCTGCCGTCGCCGCCTCGGTTGATGCCGCCGAACTCGCCCTTGAGGGTGACCGGCTTCGTGACGCCGCGCAGCGTGAGGTCGCCCGTGACGGTGAAGTCGTCGGGGGTGCCCGCGATGCTCGTCGAGACGAAGGTCGCGGTCGGGTGCTCCTCGATGAGGAAGAAGTCGTTCGTCTTGAGGTGGCCGTCGCGCATCTCGTTGTTCGTGTCGATCGAGGCCATGTCGATCGTCGCGGTGATCGTCGAGTCCTCGACGTGCTCGGCCGCCTGAATCGTCACGTCGAAGGACCGGAAGAAGCCGCGGACCTTCGAGATCGCGAGGTGGCGCACGGTGAACGAGAGCTCGGAGTGCGCGGGGTCGAGCACCCAGGTGCCGGGCGCGTAGTCGGTGTGCAGTGCGGTGCCATTGGTCATGGGGGAAGACAAGTCCATGCATACGCAACTTATTCCCGAGATCGAGGAATGCGTCGGAGCACGTCCGTCCTGCGCCGACGCCCGACGTCGGGCCGGGTCCGGCGGCTAGCCTGGCGGCATGCGTTTCGGACTGTTCATCCCCCAGGGCTGGCGCCTCAGCCTCGTCGACATCGACCCCGCCGAGCAGTGGCCGCTCATGCGGCGCCTCGCGCTCGCGGCCGAGGCGGCCGACTGGGAGTCGATCTGGGTCTTCGACCACTTCCACACGGTGCCGAAGCCGACCGAGGAGGCGACGCACGAGGCCTGGACGCTCATGAGCGCGTTCGCCGCGGTGACCGAGGGGGTCCGGCTCGGGCAGATGTGCAGCTGCATGTCGTATCGTAGCCCCGCCTACCTCGCGAAGGTCGCCGCGACGGTCGACCACGTCTCGGGTGGCCGCCTCGAGATGGGGATCGGCGGCGGCTGGTACGAGCACGAGTTCCGCGCGTACGGCTACGGCTTCCCGAGCATCAAGGAGCGGCTCGGCCGCCTCCGCGAGGGCGTCGACATCTTCCGCCAGGCCTGGACGACGGGCACCGCGACGCTCGACGGCGAGTACTACCAGGTCGACGGCGCGATCTGCCGCCCGCTGCCGCTCCAGGACGGGGGCATCCCCATCTGGGTCGCCGGCGGCGGCGAGCAGGTGACGCTCCGGATCGCGGCGAAGTACGCGGACTACACGAACTACGACGGGCTCGACCTCGACGCCTGGGCGCGCAAGTCCCAGCTGCTCGAGTCGCACTGCGCCGAGATCGGCCGCGACGCCGCGGAGATCACGCGGTCGGCGAACGCGCACATCATCATCGGCGACACGGAGGCCGAGGTCGCCGACCGGATCGCGTTCGTCGAGGCGAAGGCGGCGAAGGCGATCGGCGCGGAGCGCGCGGCACGCCACGTGCGCGAGTACCGGGACGGCACGCAGGTCGTCGGCACCGTCGAGCAGGTCTCCGAGCGCATCGCGGCGATGCGGGACGCCGGGGTCGAGTACCTCATCGCGCTGTCGCCGGAGCAGGCGTGGGACCGCACGACGGTCGATCGCTTCGAGCGGGAGGTCATGCCCGCGTTCCGCTGAGCCGCGGGTCAGCCGCCCGTGAGCGGCCGGACGAGGCGCGCGAGCACCGAGCCGCGCCCGGTGACCCGCTCCTCGACGTCGGCGAGGCCGGTCGCGATGAGCCCCGCATTCGCCCCGAGGAATCGGAGCGGCTCGGGCTCCCAGTCGGGGGAGCGGTGGCCGACCCACGGCAGCGCCGTGAGCTCGGTCGCGCGCCCGAGGAGGAGGTCGGCGAGCGTGCGTCCCGCGAGGTTCGTCGTCGAGAGCCCGTCGCCGACGTAGCCGCCGGCGAACCCGATGCCCGAGGCCCGATCGAGCGCGACGACCGCGTGCCAGTCCCGGGCGACGCCGAGCGGCCCGCCCCAGCGGTGCGTGATCGGCGCTCCCGCCGCGGCGGGGAAGAGCTCGGCGATCGCGCGCTCGAGGTGCGCGAAGACCCGCGGCACATGGTCGTGCGCCGCCCGCACCGTCGCGCCGAGATGGACCCGGGCGCCGCGCCCGCCGAAGGCGATCCGGTCGTCGGCGGTGCGCTGCCCGTAGACGAGCAGGTGCCGGTAGTCGCTGAACGTCTGGCCGTGCGCGATGCCGATCTCGTCCCAGAACGCGCTTGGCAGCGGGGCGGTCGCGACCATGAGCGAGTGGATCGGCAGGAGGCGTCGCCCCCAGCCCCGCCGCGAGCCGGTGTACCCCTCGGTCGCGACGACGCCGTGCTCGGCTCGCACCGTCCCGC
>CAKUJB010000026.1 GCA_934661165.1 uncultured Microbacteriaceae bacterium
GGGCTTCGTCGCCCGCCATCTCGTCATGGCCGCACGGCTCATCGACGAGGATCCCGAGCTCGCGCACCAGCATGCGCTGAGCGCGAGCCGGAAGGGCGGGCGGCTCGCGGTCGTGCGCGAGACCCTCGCCGTGACCGCGTACCGCACGGGGGACTATGCGCTCGCGCTCCGCGAGCTGCGCACGTACCGGCGCATCTCGGGACGCGACGACCAGCTGCCGCTCATGGTCGACAGCGAGCGCGGCCTCGGCCGCCCCGAGCGGGCGCTCGAGCTCGGCCGCTCCGTCCCGCGCGGCACGCTGTCGGACGGCGTGCAGGTCGACCTCGCGATCGCGATGTCCGGCGCGCGCCTCGACCTCGGGCAGCTGGATGCGGCGCTGCGCGAGCTCGAGATCGCGCAGCTCGATCCCGACACCGCCTACTCATGGAGCCCGGCCCTCTACAACGCGTACGGCGTCGTCCTCGAGGAGCTCGGCAGGGCCGCGGAGGCCGCCGACTGGTATCGGCGGGCGGACATCGCCGTAGCCGCACTGCACGGCGACGAGGACGAGGATGCCATCGAGGTCCTCGAGATCGAGGTCGGCGACGACGAGGTCGAGATCCCCGGCGTCGAGGACGAGGGCGAGGACCAGGCCGAGCGGCAGGGGGAGGAGTCGGCGTGAGTCCGTACCCCGCCGGTGCCCCACTCGCCGGCCGGGACGTCCTGCTCGTCGACCTCGACGGCGTCGTCTACGCGGCCGCGGACCCGATCCCGCACGCCACGACCGCGATCGCACAGGCGCAGGCCGCCGGCGTGCGCATCGGGTACGTGACGAACAACGCGTCGCGGACGGACGCGCAGGTCGCGACGCAGCTGCGCGCGTTCGGGCTCGAGGTCGAGCCCGCCGATGTCGTGACGAGTCCGCAGGCGGCGCTCGAGCTCCTCCGCGAGCTCGTGCCGGCGCCCGCGCTCGTGCTCGTGGTCGGCGGCGAGGGGATCACGGTCGAGCTCGAGCGCGCGGGCTATCGCGTCACGCGGAGCGCGGACGACGTCCCGGCCGCGGTCGTGCAGGGCTTCCACCCGAGCGTCGGCTGGTCCGAGCTCGCCGAGGCGAGCTTCGCGATCCAGCATCATCGCGCCCCGTGGATCGCGACGAATCAGGACTGGACCTTCCCGCATTCGCGCGGCATCGCACCTGGCAACGGCACGCTCGTCTCGGCGGTGCACACCGCCACCGGCACGATGCCCGTCGTGGCGGGCAAGCCCGAGCGGGCGATCTTCGACACCGCCGTCGCTCGGTTCGGCGCCACGGCGCCCCTCATGATCGGCGATCGCATCGACACCGACATCCTCGGGGCGAATCGCGCCGGCATCCCGGCGGCGCTCGTCCTCACCGGCATCGACGGCGCGAGGCAGCTGCTGCCGGCCCGCGAGGAGGAGCGTCCCGCATTCATCCTCGGTGACCTCCGCGAACTCGCCGAGCCCTACCCCGAAGCGACCGCCGAGCCCGTCGAGGGCGGGGCGATCGTGCGCGTGCGCGATGCCGCGGTGCGGCTCGATGGCAATCGCGTCAGCATCGAGACACCCGGCGACCGCGTCGACCTCATCCGTGCCGCGTGCACGCTCATCTGGGGCATCGGCCGCCCCATCTACGGGCTCGACGTCGACGAGGCGCTCAGCCGCTGAGGGTGCCACGCGCTAGCCTGGTCGTGTGACCGGATCGCCCGAGGAGCTCAGCATCGCCGCTCGCGTCGAGGCGCTCGCGGAGCTGCCGCTCGACGAGCGCGCGCCCGGCTACGAGGCGCTGCTCGCCGAGCTCCAGACGAGGCTCGAGTCGGCGGATGCCGGCGACTGAGGGTCGCTCCGGCGGCGGACGCCTCGACATCGTGCTCGTCGAGCGCGGGCTCGCGCGGTCCCGCAGCCATGCGGCGGAGCTCATCAAGGCCGGCCGGGTCGCCGTCGACGGCCGAGCGGTCGTGAAGCCGGCCGCCCCGGTCGCGGATGAGGCCGGGATCGAGGTCGAGGTCGGTGACGCCTGGGTGAGCCGCGCCGCGCACAAGCTCATCGCGGCGCTCGACGCCTTCGGCCTCGAGGTCGCGGGCCGCACGGCGCTCGACGTCGGCGCCTCGACGGGCGGCTTCACCCAGGTGCTCCTGTCGCGCGGCGCCGCGCACGTCGTCGCGCTCGACGTCGGCCACGGTCAGCTCTCCGCCGCGCTCGCGCCCGAGATCGTCGCTGGTCGGCTCGTGAGCCTCGAGGGCAGGAATGCGCGCGAGCTCACCGCCGCGGCACTCGCCCCCCACCACGCGGCCCCGTTCTCGCTCGTCGTCGCCGACCTCTCGTTCATCGGCCTGCCGCTCGTCCTGCCGGCCATCGCCGCCGCCGCGCCGGAGGCGGAGCTCGTCGTCCTCATCAAGCCGCAGTTCGAGGTCGGTCGGACCGGCGTTCGCGAGGGCATCGTCCACGACCCGAGTCTGCGCGCCGACGCGATCGATGGTGTCCTGTGGGCCGCGCACGATCTCGGCCTCGCGACCGCGGGCCTCATCGCCTCGCCGATCGTCGGCAGCCATGGCAATGCGGAGTACCTCGCGCGACTCAGTCGGCACCACGGCGCCGATCCGTCACAATGGAGAGACACGATCGCCGGACTGACGGGAGCCTGAATGATCGCCGAGCGCCCCGCCACGCGGCGGTTCCTCGTGCTCCCGCACACGGGACGCGACTCGTCGAAGCGCGCCGCCGCCGAGGTCATCGGCTCGCTTCTCGACGCCGGGACGATCCCGGTGCTCGCGGCGGAGGACGTCGCGGAGCTCGTCGCCGCCGACCCGATCGCCGCGCGCGCCGAGGTGCTCGGCCAGGACGTGCCGGTCACGGGCATCGAGCTCGCCATCGTCCTCGGCGGCGACGGTACGATCCTCCGCGCCGCGGAAACCGTCCGCGGCTCGACGATCCCGCTCATCGGGGTGAATCTCGGCCACGTCGGCTTCCTCGCCGAGGTGGAGCGCGGCGACCTCCACGAGGTCGTCCGCCGCGCACTGGCCCGCGACTACGTCGTCGAGGAGCGCATGACGATCGACGTCCGCGTCCTCGCGCCGAGCGGCGAGGAGCGCTACCGGACCTGGGCGCTCAACGAGGCGACGGTGGAGAAGTCGTCCCCCGGCAAGATGGTCGAGGTCGTCATCGAGATCGACGGCCGCCCCCTGTCGGCGTTCGGCTGCGACGGTCTCGTCATGTCGACGCCGACGGGATCGACCGCGTACGCGTTCAGCGGCGGCGGCCCGGTCGTCTGGCCAGAGGTGGAGGCGATGCTGCTCGTGCCGCTGTCCGCCCACGCGCTCTTCGCCCGCCCGCTCGTCCTTGCGCCGAGCACCCGCCTGGCCGTCGAGATCTCGCCGCAGAGCGCGTCCCCCGGCATCCTGTGGTGCGACGGCCGGCGCTCCGCGCCGCTCGAGCCGGGCAGCCGCGTCGAGGTCGTGCGCGGCGGCGCGCCCGTGTGCCTCGCCCGGCTCATCCAGGGCGAGTTCACGGATCGGCTCGTGCAGAAGTTCGACCTGCCCGTGACCGGCTGGCGGGGTGCGCGCGAATGACCGCTCGTCACCCGCGTCGGGCGTATGCCTCGGGAGGAATGCGCCGAGGGCGCCACCGGCGATGATTCAGGAGATCCGGATCCGCGACCTCGGCGTCATCGCCGACGCGAGCCTGCCGCTCGGGCCGGGGCTCACCGCTGTCACGGGCGAGACGGGGGCGGGCAAGACGATGGTCGTCACGGCGCTCGGCCTGCTGCTCGGGGACCGTGCCGACAGCGCGGTCGTGCGTGCGGGTGCCGATGCCGCCTCGGTCGAGGGCATCTGGCGTGTCGCGCCCGATGACGCGGAACTCGCCGAGCGGGTCGCCGATGCGGGCGGCTTCATCGAGGACGGCGAGCTCGTCCTGGCCCGCACGCTCGCGCGGGAGGGCCGCTCCCGCGCCCTCGTGGGCGGCCGGTCGACTCCGGTCGCGATCCTGCAGGAGCTCGGCGAGCGACTCGTCGTCGTGCACGGGCAGTCGGAGCAGCTCCGGCTGCGCAGCCGATCCGCGCAGCGCGACGCGCTCGACCGCTACGCCGGTGAGGGGCTCGCGGGGGTGCGCCGCGCATTCGTCGACGCGTTCGCGCGGTGGCGGGACGAGGCGGCCGAGCTCGAGCGACTCCTCGCCGAGCGCGAACGGCGGGCCGCGGAGGCGGAGGAGCTGCGCGCCGCCATCGAACGCATCGAGGCGGTCGACCCGCGCGCAGGGGAGGACGTGGAGCTCGCGGCGGAGGCCGAGCGGCTCACGAATCTCGAGGATCTGCGGCTCGCGGCCGCGGAGGCGCACGCACTCCTCGCCGCCGCGCAGGACGACGCCCCCGATGCGACCGCGCTCCTCGACCGGGCGCGGCGCGCGGTCGACCGGGTCGCCGGGCACGACGCGACCCTCGCGCCGATCGCCGAGGCGCTCGGGGCGCTCGTGTACGCGGCGGGCGACGCTGCGATGCAGCTCGCCGGCTACCTGGACGGACTCGACGCCGATGGCGCGAGCCGGCTCGACGCCGTGCAGACGCGCCGGGCCGAGCTCGCCGACCTCGTCCGCGGCTACGGGCCCGAGCTCGACGACGTCATCGGTCTGCTCGACAGTGGCAGCGCGCGACTCCTCGAGCTGGATCGGACGGACACCCGCATCGCCGAGCTGGAGGCCGCCGTCGCCGCCTCGCTCGCCGAGGCCGACCGGCTCGCGGACGAGCTGACCGAGCTGCGTCGGGATGCTGCCCTGCGGCTGGCCGCCGAGGTGACGACCGAGCTCGCCGCGCTCGCGATGCCCGATGCGCGGCTGCACGTCGAGGTCACCGCCGCCGATCGCCTCGGCCTCCACGGCCGCGACGAGGTCGCGCTGCTCCTCGCGCCGCACCCCGGCGCCGAGCCCCGGCCCATCGGCCGCGGCGCCTCCGGCGGCGAGCTCAGCCGCATCATGCTCGCGATCGAGGTCGTCATCGGCGCGGTCGATCCCGTCCCGACCTTCGTCTTCGACGAAGTCGACGCCGGCGTCGGCGGCGCGGCCGCGATCGAGATCGGGCGGCGCCTGGCGAGGCTCGCCGCGCATTCGCAGGTCATCGTCGTGACGCACCTCGCGCAGGTCGCGGCGTTCGCGGGCAACCATCTGCGGGTCCAGAAGGACACCTCGGGGGAGTTCACCGCGAGCAGCGTCACGCGACTGTCGGGCGAGGCCCGGGAGCGCGAGATGGCGCGACTGCTGTCCGGGCTCGACGCCTCGGACTCCGCGCTCGCGCACGCCCGCGAGCTGCTCGCCCTGGCCTGAGTCGGCGAAAAGCGCAACTCGCCGCGAGCGCGCGCTCGGAGCCGCGTCGGATATGCTGGAGTTCCGTGGTGGACAGTGCGCGAGCGGCAGCCGACAACGTCACGAGACACATCTTCGTGACCGGGGGCGTGGTCTCCTCGCTCGGCAAGGGGCTCACCGCCGCCTCACTCGGGAATCTCCTCACCGCGCGCGGGCTGCGCGTCGTGATGCAGAAGCTCGATCCGTACCTCAACGTCGATCCCGGGACGATGAACCCGTTCCAGCACGGCGAGGTCTTCGTCACCGACGACGGCGCCGAGACGGACCTCGACATCGGGCACTACGAGCGATTCCTCGACATCAACCTCTCGCAGGCGGCGAACGTCACGACGGGGCAGATCTACTCCGAGGTCATCGCGAAGGAGCGCCGCGGCGAGTACCTCGGTGACACCGTGCAGGTCATCCCGCACATCACCGACGAGATCAAGCGCCGCATGCGCCTGCAGGCACAGCCGGGCCCGGCTGGCGAGCCCGCACCCGACGTCATCATCACCGAGATCGGCGGCACGGTCGGCGACATCGAGTCGCAGCCGTTCATCGAGTCCGCGCGCCAGGTGCGCCACGAGCTCGGCCGCTCGAACGTCTTCTTCGTCCACGTCTCACTCGTGCCGTTCATGGCCGCCTCCGGCGAGCAGAAGACGAAGCCGACGCAGCACTCCGTCGCGGCGCTGCGATCGATCGGCATCCAGCCCGACGCGCTCGTGCTGCGCAGCGACCGCCCGCTCACGGAGTCGAACCGCAAGAAGATCGCGCTCATGTGCGACGTCGACGAGGACGCGGTCGTCAACGCGGTCGACGTCCCGAGCATCTACGACATCCCGACGATGCTCCACGATCAAGGCCTCGACGCGTACATCGTCCGGCAGCTCGGCCTCGATGCGCACGAGGTGCGCTGGGACGGCTGGGCCGACCTGCTGCGCGCGGTCCACGAGCCGCAGCACGAGCTCACGATCGCGCTCGTCGGCAAGTACATCGACCTGCCCGACGCGTACCTCAGCGTCACCGAGGCGCTCAAGGCCGGCGGCTTCGCCCACCAGTCGCGCATCGAGGTCCGCTGGGTGAAGGCCGACGACTGCGAGACCCCGGAGGGCGCGGCGCGCGAGCTCGGCGAGGTCGACGGCATCATCGTCCCTGGCGGCTTCGGCGCCCGCGGCATCGAGGGCAAGATCGGCGCGCTGCGCTTCGCGCGCGAGAACCGCATCCCCGTCCTCGGCATCTGCCTCGGCCTGCAGAGCATGGTCATGGAGTACGCGCGCAACGTCGTCGGGCTCGAGGGCGCGTCCTCGAGCGAGTTCGACGCCGACACGCCGCACCCGGTCGTCGCGACGATGGCCGAGCAGGTCGACATCCTCGACCGCGGCGATCTCGGCGGCACCATGCGGCTCGGCCTCTACCGCGCGGCGCTGCAGCCCGGCTCGATCGTCGCCGAGGTGTACGGCGCGACGGAGGCGAGCGAGCGCCATCGTCACCGCTACGAGGTGAACAACGCCTACCGGGAGCAGCTCGCCGAGGCCGGCCTCGTCTTCAGCGGCATCTCGCCGGACCGCACGCTCGTCGAGTACGTCGAGCTGCCGCGCGAGGTGCACCCGTACTACGTGGGCACGCAGGCGCACCCCGAGCTGCGCTCGCGGCCGAACCGCGCCCACCCGCTTTTCCGCGGCCTCATCGGCGCGGCGCTCGAGCGGCAGCGGGCCTCGAAGCTCTTCGATGTCGAGCAGACCGCGGGCGAGGGGCAGTCGCCGATCACGACGACAATCCCCGTCATCCCGGTCGAGGCCTAGGCCCGCGGTGTCCGAGCCCGCGGCGCGAGGCGCGGACGCGACCGGGGCTGCGGCGCTCGCCGACCTGACCCAACGGCCCGAGGTGCTCGCGCGCGAGCGGGTGTATGCCGGTCGGGTCTGGGACGTCGTCGAGGAGCGCTTCGCCTACGGCGACGGCGAGCTCGTCCGCCACTACGTCGACCACCCCGGCGCGGTCGCCGTGCTCGCCCTCGATGCGCAGGACCGGATCCTGCTCATCCAGCAGTACCGCCACCCGATCCGCTCCCGCGAGTGGGAGCTGCCGGCGGGCCTTCTCGACGAGACCGGGGAGTCGCCGCTGGACGCCGCGCGCCGGGAGCTCGCGGAGGAGGTCGACCTCGTCGCGGAGGAATGGGCGCTGCTCGCGGATTTCGCGACGAGCCCGGGCGGATCGAACGAGGCGGTGCGGATCTATCTCGCGCGGGGACTGCGCGCGACGGGCCGCGCATTCGTCCGCACCGGCGAGGAGGCGGAAATCGTCCCGCGCTGGGTGCCGCTCGAGGAGGCCGTCGAGGCGGTCCGGGCCTCGCGCATCGGCAATGCGATCGCCGTCGTGGGCGTCCTCGCGGCCTGGGTGGAGCGCTCGCGCGACTGGCGCGGCCTGCGGGATCCGGAGACGCCGTGGGACCCTCGGCGCTGATCGCCCGGTATCTCCGGCAGCTCACCGTCGAGCTCGGCCGCTCGCCGCACACCGTCGCGGCCTATCGGCGCGACCTCGGCGTCTACGCCGGCTGGGTCGGCGAACGGGATCTCGCGTCGTTGACGGAGCGCGACGTCGAGGCGTTCGTCGTCGCGCTGCGCGACGGCACGGCGACGGGGACACCGCTCGCCCCGACGAGTGTGGGACGCATGCTGAGCTCGGTGCGGGGCCTGCACCGCTTCGCGCTCGAGGAGGGCGTCGTCGTCGAGGACGTCACGCGCGAGCTCCGGCCGCCGAAGCCCGCCGCGCGGCTGCCGAAGGCGCCGAGCATCGAGCAGACGATCGCGCTGCTCGACGCGGCGGGCGGCGACGAGCCGCAGCGCATCCGCGATCGTGCGCTCCTCGAGCTGCTGTACGCGACGGGTGCGCGGATCTCGGAGGCGCTGGCGCTCGACGTCGACGACCTCGCCACCGTGCTGCACGAGGGTGCCGGCGTCATCGTGCTCACCGGCAAGGGCGCCAAGCAGCGAATCGTCCCGCTCGGCGGCTACGCCCGCGCGGCGATCGAGGAGTACCTCGTGCGGGTGCGGCCCGAGTTCGCGGCGTCGGCGCGGCGGGCCTCGCCGGCGCTGTTCCTCGGTGTGCGCGGGGGCCGGCTGTCCCGGCAGCATGCCTGGCTCATCATCAGGGCGGCGGGGGAGCGGGCCGGGCTCGAGGCGGACACGCTGTCGCCGCATACGCTGCGTCACGCATTCGCGACGCATCTCCTGCAGGGCGGCGCCGACGTGCGCGTCGTCCAGGAGCTCCTCGGGCACGCGAGCGTCGCGACCACGCAGATCTACACGAAGGTCACCGCCGACCTGCTCCAGGAGGCGTATCGGCAGGCGCATCCGCGCGCCCGCTGAGGTCTTCGCCTCCCGTCGGGCGATTGCCTGCACGTCCGGCTCCGCCGCGATGCTCGGTATCGCCGAATGGCTGGCCTTTTGCCCACGGGCGGGCTAGCAGTCCGATTGCCCGCCACCGAGGACATGGGGTCCGACGCGTCGAATCCCCGATGTGATCGGTGCTGTAGTCGAATGCGCGTGCGAAGTATCGCGCCCGCGGCGACTCGGCCTGCGGGCGGGTTCGTGTGTAGGGGCCTGCGCCCAGCAGGACGGCCGGCATCCTGCGAGCCGTCACACCTGGGGGGCCTTGCGACGAGAGATAGCTTGCGAATGCGCTGGGGGGCGCCACTCGCGACTGGCACGCTCGATGGGAGTATGGGCTCATGGAGACTCCTATCGTCGGGTTCACCTTCTCCGACTCGCTGCTGACTGGCGACCTACTCCGATTCACTCCCGGGCTCACGGTGATCTACGGGCTGAACGGGGCAGGGAAGTCGCGGCTTCTCGCGGGTATGGAGAATGCGCTTCGCGGTATCGGCTCAGAAGTCGGCATCTCGCTGATCGTCAAGGTGCCCGAACCTACGCTGCTCGATCTCGAAGCCGACGATCCTTGGAATGATCAACGCGCGCCCGGCTCGGAGTTACTTCTTGCGCTCGCTGAAGCCATCGCCGGGACAACCGCGAGGGATGCGTCGGTGTTTCACCCTGACACGGCGAGCGCCTTCAGAACCCGGACTCTCTGGCAGGCGGACCTCATCGTCTCCGAATGGTTCCGAGAGCAATCGACCTCGCTCGGCGAAATCTACCCGGTGGAGTATCGAGATGTCGGCTCGGCGATCGAAACTCAAAGACTGCTGTTGCTACATCCGGTTGGATCCGCAACAAGTCCTGCCTGGGAAGCATGGGTAATCGCCGACCCGAGGGATGAGGCCATTGGTGGTTTCGCATCGCGCCTCCGGGCTCGCCTCGAATCCACCGACGAACGTGATCCGAATCGCGATACTGACGAACGCGAGAATCTGCGTGACGAGTCGCCAATTGATCTCGGTGAGATGTCGAATTACCAGTCGAGGACGGGCCGTTCGGTACTGTTCGGTCCATACGTCGGAGTGAAAGGCTCAGAGCTCAACGCCGAGAGCGTGACACCTGTACTACTGCGTCATCCCGTCGATTTCGGTGTCGATCTGCTGCCGGGCGGGACGGAAATCTCCGAGCTCACGGGGTGGTTCTTCTCTTACTGGGCCACCGACGACGAGGTGGCTGATGGAATGGCGCGCGAACTGTCCAGCGAGGCGCAGGCATCACTGTCCGCAGTTCTGTTGAACCCGCCAGCGGTCGAACTGCTCGTGCCCCGGGGCCCTACGCGCTTTACGAAGCCCGCGGTCCAATGGGTTTTCGATGAAAGCATGCGAGTGCATTGGATGTGGGACCTGGTTGGTAGCTCTTCCGCCATCCTTCTCGATGACCTTTCTAGGGCCGAACGCTTCTGGGCCGAACGGGCGATTCGCCGAGCTATCTACTGGGCGCACCGTCATCGGCTGGAGCAGTCGGAGGAACCGGGCAGTGGTGCCGGTCGCGCGCTGGTCGACTTGATCGACGAGCCCGAGCTGGCGCTACATCGAGCGGCAGAGGCTCACGTAGCACACCACCTGCGAGAGCGATCTCGTGATCCCCGCGAGATTGTGATTGTGGCGACACACTCCCCGGAGATGCTCGATCAGCAGGACGCGCGAGTGATTGAGGTGCGGCGTAGCGGGCGGGGAGAGGCTGTCGTGCGCGAGCTCGACATTGCCGACCGAAATGCGCTTGCCGAACTAGGACTCAGCCCGAGCGATCTGCTCCGTTGGCCACGGGTGTTCTTGCTTGTCGAGGGCGAGCACGACATTGTGGTGCTTGAATCCTATTTCGAAGACCGACTCCGCCAGGCCCGTGTGGAGATCCTGCCCTTTCGCGGTGTGAAGAATCTCGACGCCGTCACTGCACGAGTCCTAGCGAAGTACACCGACGCCCATATGGTTCTGCTCGTCGACAACTTGGATCCAGCGTATCTTGACGACGTTTGGCAGGAGGCATCGCGCACCGCCTTGACTGGCGCAATCGACCAGGCCACGAGGATCATTGAACGACTCCGAGGGAACTTCGAGGAGCGAAAGGTCGGGGAGTGGATGACTGCCACGCTCCAGCAGGAAAATCAGGGGCGATTCACTCCAACGTCATTGCCGGCCGGGGATGTGATCGAGTACGTCCCGGTCGAGGCGATCATCCGTTCAGCTTCGTCTTGGGCCCTTTTGCGCGCGGAGTACGAGGCGCAGATGAGCGGTCGTGCCAAGGGAGCCAAGGGGCCGAATTTCAAGACCTGGCTCTCACACCATGCGGATCGGGATGGCTCGACGATCACCACCGAGGAGATCGCGCAGGCTGCTGCAAGCGCCGATGCTGTTCCGCAGGATCTCGAGCGACTTATGAAGACCCTTGAGGCGATTTCTGCGGACGACCCGCGACGACGCTCACGCTCTATTTGAAGGTCAGGCGAGCGGGCCCGTGATGTCGTGTACCGCCCGACCGCCCCGGACCCCGCGCCTAAACTCGCTACCAGCGTCGCGACGACACAGACCCGTATGAAGGTCACGTCCTAGCTACTCCAGGATGCCTACCGACAGGCGCATCCGCGGGCCCAATAACGATTCCTCCACAGACCGTCGCTGTGTCGAGCTATCCACAGGTATCCAAGTGCCGGCCTCGCGATGTGCGTGATTCAGGGCAGACTCGGTGACATGGATGCACGACGACGCCTCTCGCAAGCGGAGTCGGCGGTCTGCCCTGGTGACACGGGCGACGGCGTAGAAGAACCGGACATCACTCCGATGCCTGTGGGCGCAGGCAAGGGTGCCTCCTCATGATGGCTTAGACCGCAGCCCTTCTCGAGACGCGTCTGCGCCGGCTGGATGCAGAGCCGACCTGCGTGCTCCCGGCGTTCGAGGCGCTCGATGAGGTCCGTCACAGGATCCTCGGTCGATCTGGATCGTCGTCCTCCCAGCGGTCGACGAGGAGGTGCCGACAGCCGCGCGTGATTACCGGGAAACTGGAGCTTCTCTCGCGATGCGGCTTCTGGATGCGGTAGCTGGTGCCTGCCAGGCGATTGCCTTTGTGCCCCGCAAGAGCACGATTTCATGGGGCACGCGGCTGCGGCGCGTTCGTGTCGTGGGCTTCCCGCATGACGTCTCGTGCGACTACGTCAAGCTAGCGAAACTGATCCGAGTCGTCGCATTGTTGCACGAGCGACACGATCGGGCCTTGCTCGATTCGCGTTGATAGAGGGCATTGCCCCCGGTCCCGTCCCAGTGGGCCTGGTCGGAGGGCATTGGCCCGGGTGGCGGACGTGAGGGGTCGAGTTACCGCCACTGGAGCGATTGCCCGACATTCGATGAGGAGCGCTGGCCGGGCGATTGTCACTCAACCTTAAAGCTCTAGTTGAAGGTCAGCCGAGCGAGCCGCCGGGCCCGGGTGCCGTCCGGCCGCCAGCCGGTCACGGACCTAAACTTCCTCGCATGGCGAAGAAGGAGATCGGGCCGACGGGCAGGCCGTTCCGAGTGTTCCCCAAGCCGCCGACCCTCAAGCAGCACGGACCCGCCCGCATCATCGCGATGTGCAACCAGAAGGGCGGCGTCGGCAAGACGACGACGACGATCAACCTCGCCGCGAGCCTCGCCGCCGACGGCCGGAAGGTGCTCGCGGTCGACTTCGACCCGCAGGGCGCGCTGAGCGCGGGGCTCGCGATCCCGACCCAGGACGCCCCGACCGTCTACGACCTGCTCATCGGCAAGGTCAAGGACACCCGGGCCGCGATCGTCCCGTCGCGCGTCGAGGGCCTCGACGTGCTCCCGGCGAACATCGACCTGTCGGCCGCCGAGGTCAATCTCGTCAACGAGGTCGCGCGCGAGTCGATCCTCGCCGGCGTGCTGCGGCAGGTGAGCCGCGACTACGACGTCATCATCATCGACAGCCAGCCCTCGCTCGGCCTGCTCACGATCAACGCGCTCACCGCCGCGCACGGGGTCATCATCCCGCTCGCCTGCGAGTTCTTCGCCCTCCGCGGCGTCGCGCTCCTCATCGACACGGTGAACAAGGTGCAGGACCGCCTCAACCCGTCGCTGCAGCTCGACGGCATCCTCGCGACGATGTACGACCCGCGGCTGCTCCACGACCGCGAGGTGCTCGAGCGCGTCGTCGAGACGTTCGGCGAGAAGGTCTTCGAGACCGTCATCAAGCGCACGGTCAAGCTGCCGGACGCGCAGGTCGCCGGTGTGCCGATCCTCGAGTACGCGCCGACGAACCCGGCCGCCGAGGCGTACCGCCAGGTCGCCCGAGAGCTCATCGCCCGCGGCGCGGTCGCCTGAGGTCGGCCGTGGCGCGCACTGCCGGGACGGCGGAGCTCGAAGGGGCCGAGGGGCAGGCCCCCGGTTTCCAGCTCCGCCTCGACAACTTCGACGGGCCGTTCGACCTCCTGCTGTCGCTCATCGCGAAGCATGAGCTCGACATCACCGAGATCTCGCTCGCGGCCGTCACCGACGAGTTCATCGCCTACATCCGCACCGTCGAGGACGCGGAGCAGCTCGACCGGGCCAGCGAGTTCCTCGTCGTCGCCGCGACCCTCCTCGACCTCAAGGTCGCCCGGCTCCTGCCACAGGGCGAGCTCGTCGACGCGGAGGACCTCGCGGCGCTCGAGGCGCGCGACCTGCTCTTCGCGAGGCTGCTGCAGTACCGCGCGTTCAAGCTCGTCGCCGAGTTCTTCGCCGAGCACCTCGATGCCGAGTCGACACGACACGTGCGCCAGGTGCGGCTCGAGGACAAGTACCGGCAGCAGCAGCCTGAGCTCCACTGGAGCACCTCGCTCGAGGACTTCGCGGCGATCGCGCTCCTCGCCTTCACCCCGAAGGCCGTGCCGACGCTCGGCGTCGACCACCTCCATGCGCCACTCGTCTCGATCCGGGAGCAGGCCGCGCAGCTCGTCGCGATGCTCCGAGACGGCCGCGCGGCGTCGTCGTCGCGCGATTCCTCGCGGTGCTCGAGCTGTACCGTCGCGATGCCGTGAGCTTCGACCAGCTCGAGCCGCTCGGCGACCTCACGCTGCAGTGGGTCGCAACGGGCTGGACCGACGACTCCCTCGCCAACCTCGGAGCGGACTATGACACCTGAGCCCGACGTGCTGACCTCGCCGACCGACGCCGCCGAGCCGGCGCCCGCCGCGCCGCCGGCCCCGGACGTCCTCGAGCGCCGCATCGAGGCGATCCTCATGGTCGCCGACGAGCCGCAGCCGCTCGTGTCCCTCGCCGCCGCGCTCGGCGCGCCGATCCCGGCCGTCCGCCAGACGATCGAGCGTCTCGTCGCCGACTACGACGGGGAGACCGGCGGCCCGCGCCGCGGCTTCGAGCTGCGGGAGGTCGGCGGCGGCTGGCGGATCTACGTCCGGCCCGAGCACGACGCCGCGGTCGCCGACTTCGTGCTCACGCAGGCGCCGACCCGCCTGTCACAGGCCGCGCTCGAGACGCTCGCGGTCATCGCGTACAAGCAGCCGATCGCCCGCAGTCAGATCGCCGCGATCCGCGCGGTCAACGTCGACACGGTCGTGCGCACGCTGCTGGGCCGCGGTCTCATCACGGAGGCGTACACCGACGCGGAGACGGGGGCGATCCACTACGAGACGACCCCGCTGCTGCTCGTGCAGCTCGGCATCAACTCGCTCGACGAGCTCCCCAAGCTCTCGCCGCTGCTCGACGACGGCCGCGACGGCTTCGGCGGTCTCGGATGACCGCGACCCCCGACCCCGACTCGGGCGAGCGGCTGCAGAAGGCGCTCGCCGCCGCCGGCGTCGCCTCCCGCCGCGTCGTCGAGGGCTACATCGCCGAGGGGCGCATCACCGTCAACGGCCGCACCGCCGAGCTGGGCGACCGCGTCCGCGAGGGCGACCGCGTCGAGCTCGACGGGACGCCGATCCAGCTCGACGCCTCGAAGCGCTACGTCCTGCTCAACAAGCCGAGCGGCGTCGTCTCCTCGATGGCCGATGACCGCGGGCGCCGCGACCTCCGGGAGTTCACCGCGGACTACCCCGAGCGGCTCTACAACGTCGGCCGCCTCGACTTCGAGACGAGCGGCCTGCTGCTGCTCACGAACGACGGCGAGCTCGCCCACGTCCTCGCGCACCCCTCGTTCGGCGTCGAGAAGACCTACATTGCGAAGGTCCGCGGCAAGGTCGCTCCTGCGACGATCCGCCGCCTGATCGACGGCATCGAGCTCGACGACGGACCGATCGCCGCCGACGCCGCCCGCGTCACGGGGACGAGCGGCGGCACGAGCCTCGTCGAGCTCACGCTGCACTCGGGCCGCAACCGCATCGTGCGGCGCATGCTCGATGCCGTCGGCCACCCCGTCGTCGACCTCGTCCGGCGGTCCTTCGGCCCCCTCCACCTCGGCAGCCTCGGCACCGGGCGCACGCGGGAGGCGACGCCGGTAGAATTGGGTGCCCTCCTGCGGCTCGCGCGCAACGCCGAGCGGAAGGGGAGCGCAGAATCCCGGACGGACCGGTGATTCCGTCCAGCTGAGGCCCGGGGTGACACGATGACCGCCAAGTCGAATGCGCGCCGCGCGGCGCGCACGGTCGGTCCCGTCCGGATCGTCGGCACCGGTCTGCTCGGCACCTCGATCGGCCACGGCCTCACGGCCCTCGGCGTCGAGGTCGTGCTGAGCGACGCCTCCCGCGCCGCGCTGTCGCTCGCGGTCGACTACGGCGCCGGCCGCCCTGCGATTGCCGAGGACCGGCCGCGCCTCGTCGTCGTCGCCGTCCCGCCGGACGTCACGGCCGATGTCGTCGAGGCGGAGCTCGCCGCGCACCCCGACGCGGTCGTCACCGATGTCGCGAGCGTCAAGCTCGAGCCGCTGCGGGAGCTGCGCCGCCGCGGCGTCGACATCAGCCGCTACATCGGCTCCCACCCCATGGCCGGTCGGGAGCGCAGCGGCGCGATCGCCGGCCGCGCCGACCTCTTCGTCGGCCGCCCCTGGATCGTGTGCCGCGACGAGGAGACCTCCCGCGAGGACCTCGCGGTCGTCGAGGCGCTCGCGCTCGACCTCGGCGCCCTCCCGCGCGAGATGGGCCCCGAGGACCACGACGCCGCCGTCGCGCTCGTCTCGCACGTCCCGCAGCTCGTCGCGAGCCTCCTCGCGAAGCGCCTGACGCCCGCCGCCGACGAGTCCGTCGCGCTCGCCGGCCAGGGTCTGCGTGACACGACCCGCATCGCGGCGAGCGACCCGGCGCTCTGGACGCAGATCCTCACCGCGAACTCGGCGCCCGTCGTCGAGCTGCTCCGAGCATTCCGCGACGATCTCGACGGCGTCATCGACGCGCTCGCCGAGCCCGAGGCGACGGGGGCGCGGCGCGCGATCGCGGGCGTCATCGCCGACGGCGGCGTCGGCGTCGCGCGCCTGCCGGGCAAGCACGGCCAGTCGAAGCACTTCGCCAGCGTCACCGTCCTCATCGACGACCAGCCGGGGGAGATGGGCCGCCTCTTCACCTTCATGGGCGAGATCGGCATCAACCTCGAGGACCTCCGGCTCGAGCACTCGCCGGGCGCGCAGGTCGGCATGGCCGAGATCTCGGTGCTGCCGGAGGTCGAGGCGCGGTTCATCGAGGAGCTCGAGGCCGCCGGCTGGCGGATCGGCGGATCCGAGTGAGCGTCGTCGTCATCGCCGTCGACGGCCCCGCCGGCTCCGGCAAGTCCTCCGTCTCCCGCGCCCTCGCCGCGCGACTCGGCTACCGCTACCTCGACACGGGCGCGGCGTATCGCGCGATCGCGTGGGAGGGCGACGCCCGCGGCGTCGACCTCGACGATGCGGCGGCCGTCGTCGACCTCGTGAGGAATGCGCGGGCCCACCAGGCCCTCGACCCCGCCGAGCGCTGGGTGCGCGTCGGCGAGACCGATGTCACCGAGGCGATCCGCGAGCCGCGGATCTCCGCGATCGTGAGCCGCGTCGCAGGGCTGCAGGCCGCGCGGGACGCGCTCAGCGAGGGCTTCCGGGCGATCATCGCCGGAAGTGCACCCGGCATCGTCGTCGAGGGCCGCGACATCACGACCGTCGTCGCGCCCGACGCGACCGTCCGGGTGCTGCTCACCGCGAGCCCCGAGGTGCGGGCCGGGCGTCGCGCGAAAGACCTCGCGGCGATGGGCGCCGAGGCCGCGACCGCGGACGTGCTCCGAGCGATCACGGAGCGGGATGCGCGAGACTCCCGCATGGTCGAGTTCCTCGCCGCCGCGCCCGGCGTCACGACGATCGACTCGACCGACCTGAGCTTCGACGAGACCGTCGACGCGATCGAGAGGCTGGTGCCGGCACGATGACCGATCGACTCCCCGAGGACGGCGACTTCGACGACGCCGAGCTCCCTGCGCTCGACGAGGTCGAGGCCGAGCGGCTGCGCTCCCTCGACGAGGACCTCGCCGCCGCCCGCGCCGAGTCGCTCCGCGCCGGCCTCAGCGACTACGCGCTCGAGGACGAGGACCTCGCGCTGCTCGAGGGCGAGGACTGGGGCCTCGACGCCGATGCGCCGACCCCCGCGCTCCCCGTGCTTGCGATCGTCGGCCGGCCGAACGTCGGCAAGTCGGCGCTCGTCAACCGCATCATCGGCCGCCGCGAGGCCGTCGTCGAGGACACGCCCGGCGTGACGCGCGACCGGGTGAGCTATGCCGCCGAGTGGCTCGACCGCCGATTCACCGTCGTCGACACCGGCGGCTGGGAGCCGGACGCGAAGGGCATCGACGCCGCCGTCGCCGCGCAGTCGGAGGTCGCGATCGACCTGTCCGACGCGATCCTCTTCGTCGTCGACGCGAAGGTCGGCGCGACGACGACCGACGAGCAGGTCGTCCGGCTGCTGCGCCGGGCGGGCAAGCCCGTCTTCCTTGTCGCGAACAAGATCGACGACGCCGTCCACGA
>CAKUJB010000027.1 GCA_934661165.1 uncultured Microbacteriaceae bacterium
GGCCGGCTGCGCGCGGTGCCGGGCGGCGAGGCGTCGGTCGAGTCGGCGCCGGGCGCTGGCACGACGGTCGCCCTCGCCTGGCAGGCCCCGGACGCCGGCGAGCTTCGAACCGACGGCCCCGCGTCGCCGGCGCGCCGACGGGGCTGGCAGGCGCCCGCCGTGCCGAGCGGGCTCGGCGGCGACCAGCGGTTCGCGCTGACGATCCTCCTCGTCGCCATGACGGCGCTCGCCGTCTACAGCGCCGCGATCGTCGACGAGCCCTGGGTCCCCGCCACGGCGATCGTCCCGCTGCTCCTCGGGCTCGCGGTGCTCGGCTGGGTCCCGCTGCGCCGGCCCGGTCTCGCGCGCAGCCTCGTCGCCGTCGCGCTCTCGGTCGCGGCGGCCTCGCTCGTCGCGGCCGGCGACATCGCCGACTACCGGCTCATGACCGGCTGGTATGCGACGGGTGCCGCATTCGTCATGGCGGTGCTCGCGATGCGCGGCCGTCCGCGCCTGGCCGCGGTCGGCGTCCTCGTCGCCGTCGCGGTCGCGGGGGCGCTGTCCGCCGTGCGCGGCGCCTCGTTCGTCGACATCGTCTCCGTGCTGTTCCGTCCAGTGCTCATCGGCGTCGGCGTCGCCCTCGTCGTGCTGCTCCTCGTCGCGCTCGCGCGCCGGGTGCGCCGCCTGAGCGACGACGCGGTCGCCACGGCGAGCGCGGAGGCGTGGCGGGAGGCGGAGCAGGCGGAGCTGCAGGAGCGCTGGGCGGGACTCGACGCATTCATCGGTCCGACGCTCGACCGGCTCGCCGAGGGACGGCCGCTCACCGCGGCCGAGCGGCAGGAATGCGCGCTGCTCGAGGGCGCGCTCCGCGACCGGTACCGCGGCGCGCGCCTCGCGCGGGAGCCCCTCGTGAGCGCGGCGCGCCGGGCCAGGGCGCGTGGCGTCGATGTCGTCCTGCTCGACGACGCGCCGGGCGAGACCATCGACGAGGGGGAGCTCGCCGAGATCGCGAACTGGCTCGCCGCATTCCTCGACACGGTGGCCTCCGGCGCCTGCACAGGCCGGATCCTGCCCGCGGATCGACCCGGTCGGGCGAGTGCGACCTCCGAGACCGAGGCCACGCTTTTCCGCGGTGCGGAGGCCTTCACCCGCGCGTAGCCCGCTCGTAGCGTCGAGGCATGGCCCTCACCTCACCGTCCAGCGTCCGCGATGCCGATACCGCGCTCCGTCTCGCGCCGGGACCCGCCGCCGAGCTCGAGGCGCTCCGCGCCCAGGGCCTCGACGTCGCGCGGGTCGACCCCGCGCCGAGGTACGTGCTCGACCCGCAGGTGCAGCAGCGCGTCGATCTCGCGCTCGAGGAGCGGGCGGGGACGCCGGGCTTCGTCGAGTGGCTCTTCGACGCGACGGTCCACCCCTCCGGCACGGCCTGGCACGGCGTCGCGAAGCGGGCGATCGCCCTCCACACGCTGTACCACGTCGGGGACCTCGACCGCCCTGCGGAGGGCATCGAGCCCGGCGTGTACGACGAGCCACTCTTCGAGGGCGGCACCGCCTCCGCCCGCGACCTCGTCCGCCGCGAGCACCCCGGCGTGAAGGGCGAGCGGATCCTCGAGCGCTATGACCGTTTCCTCGCGGCCGGGCCGATGACCGACGGCGAGGACGAGTACGGTCTCACCTCGCGCGACTATCTCACCGGCGTCGCCGACGCCCACGCCGTGCGCAGCCGCGGCCAGGTCGCGAAGGCGCTGCTCCACGAGCACTTCCCCGGCTCGCGGCATCCGCTGCGGCTCATGAGCATCGCGTGCGGCGCCGCGGGGCCCATCCTCGACTACGCGAATGACGCCGCCCGGGACGGGGTCGAGATCGACGAGCTCCTCGTCGTCGACCATGACCCGCTCGCCCTCGCGACGACGGTCTCGCTCGCCCGCGGCGCCGGCCTCGGCGACCGGGTCACGCCGCTGCGCAAGAACCTGCTGAAGACCCCGCCGATCGACTACCTCGACGAGCAGGTCGACCTCGTCGACCTCGTCGGCGTCTTCGAGCACCTGCCGAGCGGCCGGCTCGGCTACCGGATCGCCGGCAATGTGCTCGCGGCGGCCGCGGAGGCGGTGCGTCCCGGCGGCCTCATCCTGCTCGGCAACATGCTCGACGTCCGGCCGCAGCAGCGCTTCTTCGACAGCGTCTGGCCGCGCCTCCAGCAGCGCACGATGCGCCAGGTGCTCGCGCTCGCGCGCGAGGCGGGGATCGATGCGGAGCTCGTCAAGGTCCGCGTCCCGGCGCGGGACGGCATCTACGCCCTCTACGCGCTCACCGTGCCGTGGAAGCGCCACCGCGCCCTCCGGGATCGCACGACGCAGCGGGCGCTCGGCCGCGCGCTCTTCGCGCGGCTCCCGGAGTTCTGAGATCGTTGCCTGAATGTTTCCCCGCGGTGGTACCGCAATGGGGGCGGGTGGGCTAGTCTTGCCGACGGAGCGAGGGCTTCGTGCAATCCCGCACGCAGTGCCCGCTTCGGCTCGGCCCGCATACCACGTGTCGATTCACCCAGTTACATGACACGTGAGGAGCGCATCATGAGCACCACCGGAACCGTCAAGTGGTTCAACGCCGAGAAGGGCTTCGGCTTCATTGCCCCCGAGGACGGCTCGGCCGATGTCTTCGCGCACTTCAGCGCGATCCAGGGCAACGGCTACCGCAGCCTCGAGGAGGGCCAGAAGGTCTCCTTCGACATCGAGCAGGGCCAGCGCGGCCCGCAGGCGCAGAACATCACCAAGATCTGACGTCCTGATCTCAGACACCGGGAGGCCCTGACCGCGAGGTCGGGGCCTTCCGCATTCTCCGGCGCCGCTCGCCCGGGTCAGTCGGAGGCGTCGGTGCGCTCGCGCATTCGTCGCATCTCGGCCGCGAGCGGCGGGCTCGCCTGGGCGAGCTCCGCCTCGATGCGGCCGCGGACCTCGACCGGCTTGTTCTGGCTGAGCTTCCACTTCGCGTCGAATCGGGTGATGGGGATGCGCAGCCCGACGGTCCCCTTCGCGATGCGCCGCGACGTCGCCTCGTCGTCGAGCGTCGAGCGGGCGCCGGGGCGGCCGTGCTCGAAGACGTCGGTGAGGCGCGTGAGCACCTGGAAGTTCGCCTCGTCGTCGAGGAGCTCCGGCGTGCCGTAGAGGTGCGCCGTGAGGTGGTTCCACGTCGGGACGTCGTCGCCCGGGGCATACCAGGAGGAGGAGACGTAGTCGTGCGGGCCCTGCACGATGACGAGCACCTCGTGCCGCCCCGACTCGTGCATCCGGGCGTCCTCCTTGCCGAAGTGCGTGAGCAGCACGATGCCGTCGGCCTCCTCGTCGAGGAGGATCGGGTAGTGGGAGGCGACGAGGCCCGTCGAGGCGGCGGTGACGAGCGTCGCCCAGGGGTGGCGGCGCACGAGCCGCTGCACCTCGGCGGGCTCGGGCATCTTGAAGTGGGGGATCTGCTGCATGTCGCTCGCCTCCGATTATGCACGTCGGCGGCGGGACGACCGCTGGAGGGTCGTGCCCGCCGCCGAGCGGTCGGTGCGCGGTCAGGCCGCGGCGCGACCCGCCTTGACCCGCGCGATGAGGCCGCCGAGCGCCTCGACATACGAGGTGAGGAATGCGGCGGTCGACTCGTTCGTGACCTCGCCATCCTCGGTGAGCAGCCCCGGCGTCGCCTGGATGTAGCCCTCGGGCTGGCCGAGGACGACGGCGTTGAGGTGGAGGAGGATCGCGCGGAGGTGCTGCTGCGCCGCCGCGGTCGAGATGGGGCCGCCGGAGGCGCCGATGACGGCGGTCGGCTTGCCCTGGAAGGAGCCCTGGCCGTAGGGGCGGGCGGCCCAGTCGAGGGCGTTCTTCAGGACCCCGGGGACGGAGCGGCTGTACTCGGGGGTGACGATGATGACGCCGTCGACCTCGGCGATCGCGTCCTTGTACGCGCGGGCGACCGCGGGGTAGTCGGCGTCGTGGTCGGGGGAGTAGAACGGCAGGTCCGCGATCGGGATCTCCGTGATCTCGATCCCCTCGGGCGCGAGACGGATGAGGGCCTTCGCGAGCTTGCGGTTGAGGGAGGTGCTCGAGATCGAGCCGATGATGATGCCGATGCGCTGGGTCACGTCGTGGGTCCTTTCAGGGATTGACCTGCATGCCAACCAGGGCCCGCGCGAGAGTATTCCTTCCCGCGCATGCCGTTCACGTCGGCGTCAGGCGAGGATCGCCTCGAGGCGCGCGTAGCTCGTCTCCATGCCGTCGGTCATGCCCGTGGCGAGCACCATGTCGCGGAGCTCGCGGTTCGGGTACGTGATGACGAGGCTCAGCAGCGTGCCTTCGGCGACGGGGGTGAGCGTCATCGCGTTCAGGGTGCTCGGTCCGTCCGTGCCGATCATGCGCTCCGTCGTCACGACGCGGTGCGGCGCGACCGACTCGAGCAGCTCGCCGGTGAAGCCGAAGCGGTCGTCGCTCGCGTCCGCCGCCCATTCGTACCGGTATGTCCCCCCGATCTCGGTTGCGGGCTCGCAGACCGGCATGTGCCAGCCGTCCGGCCCGAGCAGCCACCGCTGCAGGAGCTCGGCCTCCTGGTGCGCGCGCCAGACCTGCTCGACGGTGCCCCGGATGACCCGGCTCACCCGCACCTCGGTGTCGGACAGCAGCTGCGTCTGGGTCGCGAAGTCGGCGGCGAAGCTCCTGAGGTCGGCGAGCACGGCATCGATCTGCCCCATCGCCTCGGTGAGCCCCTCGACGAGGCCCATCGCGAACTGCTGCTCGAGCGCCTCGAGGCTCTCGAACCAGCTCGTCGTCACGGTGCGGGTGCCGCCCTCGATCGCCTCGAAGCGGATCTCCATGCGGCTCGGCGGGATCTCGCGGTTCGGCGTCCCGTCGGGCGCCGCGAAGCCGTCGAGCACCTCGAACGCGCGGAGCTTCTCGATGCGCACCCACTCCCAGTAGCCGCCATGCTCGTCGGCCTCGGGGCCGGTCATGACGTACCAGCTCAGTCCGCCGGGGTACGCGTCGTGGCGGCGGAAGGTCGCCGGATAGGTCGGCGGCCCCCAGAACCGCTCGAGCTGTCGCGGGTCGAGGTAGGCGTCCCACACGCGTCGCAGCGGCGCCGCGAACTCGGCGATCGCGGTGAGGGTGAGGGACTCACGGTCCTGGATCATGTCGGTGATGGGCATCGTCGCCTCCTGGGTGGTGGATCTTCGGTGTGCCGAATGCGCGGCACGCGCCAGTCGCTCAGCCCGCGGGGTCCTCGGCGAGCAGGGCGTCGAGTCGCTCGATCCGCCCCCGCCAGATCGCCTCGAGCCGGTCGAGGAGGTCCTGGGCGCGACGGATGGCGTCGGGCTCGCCGCGGACGATGCGCTCGCGGCCGCGCCGGTGCTTGCTGACGAGGCCGGCCTCCTCGAGCACCGCGACGTGCTTCTGGACCGCCGCGAAGCTCATGTCGTACCGCGCGGCGAGCGCCGTCACGCTCGACTCCTCGGCGAGCGTGCGCCGCACGATGTCGCGCCGGGTGGCGTCGGCGAGCGCGCGGAAGATCCGATCGACCTCGTCGTCGGTCAGTGTCGCCGCAACTGATACAACCATTTGGTTGTATGTTACTCGCGCGCCGTCAGCGCGCAACCCCCGGGATCGGGCTCAGGCGACCTGCGCGGTCGCGGCGTCGAGCTCGACGAAGAGCGCCTGGTTGCAGCGGAACGCCGCATTCGCCTCCTCGAGGACCCGGGACAGCTCCGCGTCGTCGAGCTCGACGGCGTCGAGCCGCGCACGGTACTCGTCCTTGAAGACCTTCGGCTTCGCGATGCCGGGGAAGAGGTAGAAGCCGAGGCCCTCCTCGCCGAGGCCGTAGTGGCGCTGCAGCATCGTGCGGATGACCTGGCCGCCGGAGAGGTCGCCGAGGTAGCGCGTGTAATGATGCGCGAGGTAGCCGACCGGCCAGTCGGCGAGGCCGTGGATGCGGGCGACGTACGCGGTGGTCGCCGGCAGCGGCTGCAGGTGCTCGCGCCAGCCCGGGTCGAGGAAGTCGAGGTCCGCCTCGATCGCCGCGACGCGCGCGAGCTCGGGGTCGATGAATGCGCCGATCTGCGGGTCGTCGCGGAACGTCGCCCCGACGGCCTCGAGCGCCTGGTACACGAAGTACTGCTGCCCCGCGAGCGCGACGTAGTCGGCAAGGGAGCGCTTGCCCTCCATGAGCTCGCGGACGAAGGGCGAGGACTCGGCCTCTTCGTGCGCCGTGCGGGTGCGCTCGCGGAGGGCGGTGGCCAGCTTGACGGCCGGCGCGACATCAATCGACATAAGGCAACCCTAACCCCGCGCGGCCCCCGTCTCCACCTCCACTGCCCCGCTTCCCACCCACCGACCCCCGCCTCGATGCATACGTTTGCGCTCTGTCCCTATGGAATTGCGTAGGGACGGAGCGCAAACGTATGCATTGAGGGGACGCAGGGTGGGTGGGGCGGCCGTCAGGCGGGGGCTAGGGCGGCGTCCAGGCGGGCGTGGAGGGCGCGGGCGGGGGCGCCGCGGAGCGGGCCGTCGGTGCGCAGCAGCGCGTCGAGGCGGTCGGGGGAGGTGACGCCGACCCCATCGACGAGCAGCCCGTTGGAGATCGACCAGGTCGAGCCGACGAAGCAGAGCACAGGCAGCACGGGCACCCCCGGCTCGCCGAGCACCGCCTCGACTGCGCGGGCCTGCCAGCGCACGGCGTCGACGAGCTCCGTCGCATCGACCCCGCCGACGTAGAGCCGGCGCCGGCCGTCGACGAGGTCGGCGCGCGGCTCGCCCGCGTAGTGCTTCGCGTCGATGACGAGGACGCCGGCGGGCGCGATCGCAATGTGGTCGATGTTCGCCGAGCGCCGCGGCATCGCGCGGTCGTGGAGCACCGGCAGGTCCGGGATCCCCTCGAGCAGCGCCCCGACGATCGCTTCGCCCTCGGCGCCGCGCTCCCACCGGGCCCGCTCCGGGCCGCGCATGTCGAGCGACTCGCGGTGCGCGGAGGCGCCCGCCCAACCCCGGTCGACCTCGACCATGGGGCTCAGTCCCGGCCGAGGGCCTTGGCCGCGAGCGCCTGGAACTCCGCGGACCCGAGCCGCTCGCCGAACACGGCGGCCTCCCGATCGATGCGCGCGCTCGTCGTCTCCTCGGGCGCGTGGAGCAGGCGCCGCGTCGCACGCACGGCCTCGCGCGGCAGGGCGGCGAGCCGAGCCGCGATCGTCATCGCCGCGGCGGGCGCGTGCCCCCGCTCGACGACGCTCGTGAGGATGCCGACCTCGAGCGCGGCGGCCGCCGCGAGCGGCTCGCCCGTGAGCAGCAGACTCGCGGCGAGCTTCGGGCCGACGGCGCGGGGCAGGAGCAGGCTCGAGGCGGCCTCGGGCACGAGCCCGAGCCGCACGAAGGGGAACGAGAGCACAGCGGTCTCGTCCGCGATGGCGAAGTCGCAGTGGAGCAGCATCGTCGCGCCGACCCCGACGGCGTGCCCATGCACGGCCGCGATGAGCGGCACCTCGACCTCGACGAGGGCGCGGAGGAATCGCAGCACGGGCGCGTCGGGGCCGATCGACGGGTCGCTGAGGAAGTCGACGAGATCGTTGCCCGCGGTGAATGCGCCCCCCTCGCCCGAGAAGATGACCGCGGTGATCCCGGGGTCCGCGTCGGCGGCCCGCAGCTCGGCCTCGAGCGCGACGTACATCGCCGTCGTGATCGCGTTGCGCTTGTCCGGGCGATTGAACCGCAGCAGTCGGGTCGTCCCGTCGGTCTCGACGAGGATGTCCTGGCTCTCGCGCATCGCTCGCCGCCTCGGCTCAGCTCGCGAAGGAGATGTGCTCGCGGTGGTGCCGCGCGGACTCCGCTTCATCGACGATCGCGGTCGCGAAGTCCGCGCCGGAGATGGTCGTCGGGCCGCCGGCCGGGCTCGGCAGTGCGATCGTGCCGCCCGTGCGGTAGGCGCCGGTGCGCTCGCCGGGGGTGTGCGCCCCGAAGATCGCGGCGGGGGAGACGAAGACCCAGTCGGTGCCCGACTGGCCGCCGGACAGCCACTCGAGCACGCCGACCATCTCGAGCGCCTCGGGCTTGTACGCCTCGGGGAAGTCGCCCTCGACGATCCGCGCGGCGCCCTCGGCGGGCCGCAGCGACCCGAAGCCGCCGATGACGATGAGGCGGTCGTCGGGGGTCTTCGCCTGCGCGGCGACCGTCTGGTACGCCTCGAGGATCCGACCGGCGAGCTCCCCGCGCGGCGCGAGCGCGCCGATGACGACGTCGGCGTCGGCGACGACCTCCGCGATCGCGGCCGCGTCGGCGGCATCGCCGTGGCGGTAGGCGACGCCCGCGACGGGCGCGGCGGGCGCATTCCTGCTGTAGGAGACGACCTCGTGGCCCCGTGCGGCGGCCTCCGCGACGATGTGCGAGCCGGCGTACCCGGTCCCCCCGATGACGGCGATCCTGGCCATGTCACTCCTCGATGAATGCGTCCGGCGCGCGGGTGCGCGCCCGGCCCAAGATACCCCACCGGTCCGAACGGCGAGGTCGAGCGGGCGGGGTGCGCGATTAGGCTGGTGCGGTGGCTCTGGGGTGCTCCTCGGGCTTGGACGACGCGCCCAGGGGGTGACACAGCTGGAGATGGTCGCGAACGGTGCGAGCGAGGAGTCGCCCCGGCTGGACGCCGTGGGCTGGCGGAAGGTCGCGAACGCCGTCAACTCGATGCGGCAGCTGTCGATGCCGATGCTGCTCACGATCGTCTCGAGCCGCATGGCGCCGCTGTGGATCGACTGCTCGACCGGCCGCTACTTCTGGGAGCCCCCGCTCGTCGAGCTGCCGGACACGCCCGGCGAGGTGACCGTCTACTCGCAGCCGATCGAGGCCGGCAACCCGCCGTACCCGTGGGTCGCCTGGCGGCCCGTCGACCCGCTGCTCTGGGAGATCGGCCGGCACGCCTTCCGGGAGCAGCGCGCCGACTGGATGCGACCTGGCGATCGCTACGCGCTGCAGCGGTGGCCGAACCTCACGGAGATCCCGCACTCGCCCGAGGAGATCCGCATGATCGCGACCCTCGCGAACGGCTACCTCACGGCGCAGGAGCTCGGCCTCCTGACGGGGGCGGACACCGCGACGGCGCAGCGGGTGCTGGACATGCTCTCGCTCATGGGGGCGATCAAGACGGCGAGCGGCCCCCTCGCGCCGCCGACCGTCGTGGGCGGCGCGGAGCAGGGGCCCGCGCCGCGGGATCCGAAGGACCGCGCGCAGGGCTTCGGCCTCTTCGCGCGACTCCGCGATCGATTCGAGGGGCGGCAGTGATGGCCGAGCATGTGATCCTCGTCGTCGGTCCGGCCGGTTCGGGCAAGTCGACGGCGATCGCGACGCTCTTCGGGGCCGAGGACGACGGCACGGGCGGCCTTGCCGGTGCGGCGACGGCGGTCGACTTCGGTCAGCTCGAGCTCGGGCCCGGCGAGACGGTGCGGGTGTACGGCGTGCCGGCGCACGGTCGCTACGACTACATGTGGCAGATCCTCAAGCGTCGCGCCCTCGGGGTGCTCGCGCTCGTGAGCGGCGCCGAGGCGGCGCCCGTCGCCGAGCTGCTCGCGGTCGTCGACGAGTTCGCGGAGCTGCAGGCGCGCGGCGGCCTGCTCGTCGGGATCACGCATGCCGATGCCGCGGGGTCACCCGATCCGATCGAGGTCCAGGCGGCGCTCGCGGCGCGGTTCGCCTCCCGCGTGACGCCGGTCCTCACGCTCGACCCGCGGGATCGCGGGCAGCTCATCACGGCGGTGTCGGTGCTCGCCGCGAGCGTCGACAGCCGGGAGCTCTTCGCCGACTGAGCCCGGCTCGCGCGTGCGGCTGCGCCGCCGTGTGGAGGAATGCTGATCGCCCGCTGAGCATCCGGCCCGCCTCGTCCACAGGGTTGCGTCGCAGCCGCAGTCGGCGACGTCCCGCGTGTGGACGGGCCGAGCGGCGGCGCCCGCGACCTGCGTAACGTCCTCGGCCATGCCGAACCGCACCGCGCCCACCTCGACCCCGCCTCCGCGCCGCCGCCTCGCGGCCCTCACCGCGCTCGCCCTGCTCGCGGGGGCCATGCTCGCGGTCCTGCCGGCGGCGCCCGCCGCCGCGATGACCGATGGCCCCGGCTACACGGACGCCGACAATGGCGGCGTCGGCGGCCTCGGCGCATTCATCGTCGACGGCCGCTACGTCTACTGCCTCGAGCCGGGCATCCCGGTCCCACCGGGCGAGCCCGCGGCGCTCGCGTACGGCGGCTGGGCCGATCTGAGCGCCGACGATGTCGCGCGGCTCAACTGGGCGATCAGCACCGTCGGGCAGAGCGGCGCGGACGCTGACGCCGCGGCGGTCGCGATGTACGTGTGGTCCGTCGCCTCGCCCGCCGCGTATCACTCGCACGGCATGTCGGGTGACGACTGGTACATCGGCCGCGTCCCTGCGGGGCAGCAGTCGACCGTGCTCGGCATCCTCGCCGACCTCCGTGCCGGTGCCGCAGGCATCACCGCGACGCCGGGACCGTCCGGTGCCGCGTCGCTCCGGATCGAGACCGATCCGGTCGACCACTACGCGGGGCTCGTCACGGTGCACGGCTTCGCGGCGGGGGAGGCCTCCGGCATCCTCACCCTCGACCACGGCGTCTTCGACGCGACCGGCACGCCGACGCTCGCCGGGGCGGTCGGCGGCGGCAGCTATGCCGTGACGGGGGTGCCGCCGGCCGGAGCCGACCCGTACCGGATCTCCGTCGAGGGCGACTTCGTCTGGTCCTCGGGGTGGCGCGCCGAGCTGGCCGTGTACACGACCCCCGGACACCAGGCGGTCGCGGGGCCGGGGCGCAGCCCCGCGGTCGCGTTCGCGCTCGCGGCGAGCGATGCGGCCGACCGGAGCGTCGCATTCCTCCCGACGCTGTCGACCGTCGCGGCGAGCACCGAGATCGGGCCCGGCGAGCGCTTCGAAGACCGCCTCGTCTTCGACCTGCAGCCCGACGCCGACGGCCTCGTCAACCGCTGGTACCGCGACCCGGCGACGGGCGCGCATCTCGCCCTCAACGCGTCCTGCCGCGTCTACGGACCGTTCGAGTCCCCGCCCGCGCCCGCCGCGACCGCGCCGCCAGGGGCGCCGTTCGCGACGAGCTTCGTGGTCACCTCGGGACCCGACGGGCCGTTCGCCGAGTACCTCGCGGCCTCGGAGGAGCCGCTCGACGCGCCCGGCTGGTACACGGCGGTCTGCTCGATCGACCGCGGATCCCAGCCGGCGGCGGCCAGGGACTTCCTGCCCGCGGGCTACCGCTTCGCCGACGGCTTCGGAGTGCCGGCCGAGACGATCCGCCTCGTGCCGCCGCCGCGCCCGGAGCTCGCCGTGACGGGGGTCGAGGATCCCGGACCGATGCTCGCGGCCGGGGCGGGGCTCGGCGGCACGGGGGTCGTGCTGCTCGCCTGGCGGGCGGTGCGCGGCTGGCGGCGGGAGTGAGGAATGCGCGCGTCGACGAGCCAGCCGCTGACGACCGCGCGGTCGGCGAGGATCCCGCGCGGCTCACGCGTGCGTGTGCGGTTCGTGCGCCGCTCAGGCGTGCGTGTGCGGCTCGTGCGCCGCATAGCCGACGGGCTCGATCTGGAACGTCGAGTGGCCGACATCGAAGTGCTCGTGGAGGCAGGCGTCGAGTCGCCGCAGCAGGTCCTGGGCGCCGCCGGCCTCGAGCAGGCTCGGCTCGACCACGACATGCGCGCTGAAGACGGGCGAGCCGGAGGTGATCGTCCAGACGTGGACGTCGTGCACGTCGACGACATCCGCGGTGCCGAGCAGGTGGGCACGGATCTCCGCGACGCTCGTGCCGGGCGGGGCCGATTCCGTGAGGACTCGGACGACGTCGCGGAGCAGGATGGCCGCGCGCGGCAGGATGAGCGCCGCGACGAGGAGCGAGGCGATCGCGTCGGCCGGCGCGAACCCCGTGACGAGGATCACGACGGCCGCGACGATCGCCGCGATCGAGCCGAGCGCGTCGCCGACCACCTCGAGGATCGCACCCCGGAGATTGATCGAGGTCCGGTCGCCGCCCATGAGGACCGCGAGCACGACGAGGTTGGCCAGGAGCCCGATCGCCGCGACGAAGAGCATAGGGACCGCGAGCGGCGCGGCGGTGCCCTCGACGAGCCGCCGCACGCCCTCGATCGCGACCGTCGCCGCGAGGGCGACGAGCAGCATGCCGTTGACGAGCGCAGCGAGCACCTCGAACCGCCGGAAGCCGAACGTGTGGCGCTCGGTCGGCGGCCGCAGCGCGATCATGCTCGCGACGAGCGCGACGCCGAGTCCGATCGCATCCGAGGCCATGTGCCCCGCGTCGGCGAGGAGCGCGAGCGAGCCGGACAGCCAGGCGCCGATCGCCTCGACGACGAGCACCCCGACCGTGATGCTCAGGGCGACGACGAGCCGGGTCCGCGTCGCGGTCGACGCGTGGTCGTGCCCGCCGGAGCCGTGCTGCTGAGCCACGGCACCAGCGTAGCCGGGGCGCCGGCCTGGTCGGCCGGGCGGACCGTGCGGACGGCTCTGGGAGGATGTCGGGGTGAGCACCGGCGTGAGTCAGGCCCCGCGTGACGACGAGTCATCGGCGAGCGGCGCATTCCTCCGCGCGATTCGCGGCGAGCGCCTCGCCCGCACCCCCGTGTGGTTCGCGGGACCCGCGGGGCCGGAGGCCGCGGCGGACCTCGACCCCGACGCGACGCGGTCGCGGCTCGAGGCCGCGATCGATCCCGCGCTGGTGGCGGCCCGGACCGTCCAGCCGGTCCTGCGTCACGGCGTCGATGCGGCGCTGCTGGCGAGCCACGTCGCGGTGCCGCTCCGGCTCGCGGGCATCGGGATCGAGCTCGACGCCGATGGCGAGCCGCGGGTCGATGCGCCGATCCGCACCGGCAGCGACGTGCTCGGCCTGCGACCCATCGACCCGGCGGCGCTGTCGCCGATCCAGGAGGCCGTCGGCCTCGCGGTCGCCGCCCTCGGCGGCGCGCCGCTCGTCGCGGTCGCCGCGGCGCCGTTCACGCTCGCCGTCATCCTCGTCGAGGGCCGGCTGACGGCGGATCCGGTGCGCAGCCGCACGATGATGTACGCCGACCCGCACGGCTGGGCGGCGCTCCTCAACTGGTGCGCCGACGTCGCGGGCGAGTCGCTGCGGGCGCAGCTGCGCGCGGGCGCCGACGCGGTGCAGCTCGTCGACCCCGCCGTCGGGGCGCTGAGCCGCAACGATTACTTCAAGCGCGCACTGCCGCACACCCAGCGCGTGCTCAGCCACCTCCGCGGCACCGACATGCCGATCGTCCACACGGGTCTCGGGACGAGCGAGGTGCTCGACCTCCTCGCGCGCGCCGGCGCCGACGCCGTCGGCATCGATCGGCGCCTCCCGCTCGACACGGCGGTAGAGCGCGTCGGGCCGGAGGTCGCGCTGCTCGGCGGCCTCGATCCCGCCCTGCTCGCGGCGCCGTGGCGCATCCTCGAGGCGCACGTCCACGACGTCCTCGAGCGCGGCCGCGCGGCCCGCGCCCCCGGGCTCGACCTCGGCGGGCCGCTGACACCGGGGACCGACCCTGACGTGCTCGCGCGCATCGTCGAGCTGGTGCGGGATGCCCAGGGCTGAGCACGGACGGCGCACGGGAGCGCGGCGGTGACCGAGCGACCCGCCGTGATCGTCGTCGGCGCCGGGATCGCCGGGCTCGTGCTCGCCCGCGACCTCGCGATCGCCGACCGCCGGGTGATCCTGCTCGAGTCCGCAGCCCGGCCCGGCGGTCAGGTCGCCGCGGCGGGCCTCGGCGGCATGGACCTCGGCGCGGACGCCGCCCGGTCCGGCGCGGCGCTGTCGCGGCTGACCGCCGAGCTCGGCCTCGAGCTCGTGTCGCCCCTCGACGCGCCCTGCCGGGTCGTGCTCGCGCCCGGCGAGCCGAGACCGCTCCCCGCCGCCCACCTGAGCGGCATCCCCGCCGCGCCGCTCGCGCGGGAGGTCATCGACCTCATCGGCCTCCGCGCCGCCCTCCGCGCCCAGCTCGATGCGCTCACCCCGATGGTCCGCGCAGGCAAGTACCGGACGCTCGGCGAGCTCGTCCGCCGCCGGATGGGCGCCCGCGTCCTCGAGCGCCTCGTCGCCCCCGTCGTCCGCGGTCGCAGCGGGCTGCACCCCGACGACGTCGAGCCCGCGGCCGCGTCGCCCCGACTGCCGGGCGCCCTCGCGTACGGCGGCACGCTCGCCGCCGCCGTCGCCGCGATCCTGCAGGACCGACCCGCGGGCGGCGAGCTTCTCGGGATCCGCGGCGGAATGCACGTGCTCGCCGAGACGCTCGCGGCACGCGCCGTGCGGGTCGGCGTCGACCTCCGGCTCGGCACCCGGGTCGAGGCGGTCGAGGCGAGCGGCGTCGTCCTCGCCGACGGGACGCGGCTCGACGGCCGGGTCGTGCTCGCGGCCCCGCCGCCGGACGCGACCGCGGGCGCCCAGTCGACCCATGATGCCCACCCGGCCCCCGATGCCCACCCGACCCCCGGCCCCCGTGAGGAGACCGTCGTCGTCGCGGAGGTCGAGTCGGCCGGGCTCGATGCGCGGCCCATCGGCGGCGGGGCCGTCGTCGCAGCGGGGGCGACGGGCATCGCGGCGCGTGCGCTGACGCATTCCTCCGCCCGCTGGCCCTGGCTCGGCGAGGGGCTCGGCCCGCACCGCCACCTCGTCCGACTCGTCTACGACACGGCCCCCCACGACCCCGGCGCCGTCGAGGCCGACCTCCGCGCGATCACCGGCGTCCCCGCGGCGCGGGTCGTCGAGCTCGAGGCGCGCACCTGGCGCCGCGCCGTTGCGTCCGCGCCCCCGCGCGGCGTCCTCGCGGTGGGCGAGGCGGCCGGCCACGAGGGGATCACCGCCGCGGTCGAGCACGCGCGGCGGATCGGGGCAGACTTGATCGCGGACGACGATGGGAGCCCTGAATGACTGACAGCACCGGCGAGCGCCTCGGCTACGCCCTCTACGCGGTGTACCGCAGGCCGGACCTCCGGATCACGGGCGCGGACGTCTCGAGCGGACCGCACGCGACGACGACGCTCGTCGAGGTCATCGAGGCAGGCCGCGTGCGCGAGCTCGGCGTCGAGCTGCGCGGCATCTACGACGTCTCGGGCCTGCGCGCCGACGCCGACGTCATGCTCTGGCTCACGGGCGAGGACCCCGAGGCGATCCAGGAGGCGAGCCGGCGGCTCCGGGCGACCCGCGAGCTCGACGCCCTCGTACCGCGATGGAACGCGCTCGGCGTCCACCGCGAGGCCGAGTTCGCGAAGGACCACTCGCCCGCGTACATGCGCGGCCTGCCGCCGAAGCGCTGGGTGAGCGTCTACCCGTTCGTGCGCTCCTACGAGTGGTACCTGCTGCCCGACGAGGAGCGCCGCGACATGCTCCGCGATCACGGGGGCAAGGGCCGCGAGTTCCCGACCGTGCAGTCGAACACGATCGCGTCGTTCGCGCTCGGCGACTACGAGTGGCTGCTCGCGCTCGAGTCCGACGAGCTCATCGATCTCGTCGACATGATGCGTCGACTCCGGTCCTCCGAGGCCAGGCGGCACGTCCGCGAGGAGCTGCCGTTCTTCACCGGTCGCCGCATCGGCGCCGACGAGGTCGCGCGCGTCGTGGGCGGTGCGGCATGAATGCGCAGGGCCCGATCCGCGTCGCGCTCGCGACCCCGAGCCGGTCCGGGACGCGGCGATGAGCGAGCCGACGGCCGTGCGCAACGGCGCGTCCGCCGCGGTCGCGCCGCTCGCGGAGGCGCTCGCCGCTCGGCTCGGCCCGATCGAGGTCGTCGTGATCGACGGCGACGCCGCGGCTCACCGCGAGGCGCTGCGCCGCGGCGAGGTCGACGTCCTCGCACGTGCCGCGGACGATGTCGCGACCCCGACGGACGGGGTCGAGCTCGTCGCCGTGCCGCGCCGCACGACAGCGACCCTGCCGCCGGCCGAGTGGCTCGACGCGCCGGCACCGGAGGCCATCCTCCTCGAGCTGCCGGTCGACGCGGACGCGGCCCTCCGCCGCCGCGTCGCGAAGCTCGACCACGCCCCCACGCGGCTCCTCGTCGAGGCGGAGCGCGCGGTCCTCGCCGCCGGTGCGCCCGAGGGCGCGGCGCATGTCGCCGTGAGGGCGATGCTCGAGGACGGCCTGCTCTTCCTCACCGCGACCTCGTACGGAGCCGATGGCGTCGCGCTGCGGACCTCGTCGCACGCCATCTACCCGGAGGATGCCGCGGACCCTGGTGCCGAGCTCGCCGCGCGGGTCGTCGCGGAGCTCAGCGCAGCGCCGCGAGCCGACTGACGGCCTCCTCGAGCACCGCCGCGCGCTTGCAGAACGCGAAGCGCATGAGTGTGCCGTAGCGGTCGCGGTGCGCGGGGGACACGAGCGCGGTGACGGGCACGCCGACGACGCCCGCGCGCTCGGCGAGCGTCGCCGCGAAGTCGCCGGCGTCCCGCGCGCCGAGGGGGGCGGCGTCGGCGACGATGAAGTACCCGGCCGCCGGCCGATGCACGGCGAAGCCCGCCGCGGCGAGCCCGGCGCCGAGGAGGTCGCGTTTGGCCGCGAGCGCGTCGGCGGCCGAGCGCAGGACGTCGTCGGGCAGCCGCAGTCCGGTCGCGACCGCGGGCTGGAACGGGCCGGCCGGCACGTACGTGAGCCACTGCTTCACCGCGAGCACGGCCTCGATGAGCGGCGCCGGTCCCGTCGCCCAGCCGATCTTCCACCCCGTCACGGCGAAGGTCTTGCCCGCCGACGAGACGCTGATCGTCCGGTCGAAGCCGCCAGGGAGCGTCGCGATCGGCACGTGCGCGCCGTCGTACACGAGGTGCTCGTACACCTCGTCGGTGAGGATGAGGGCGTCGTGGCGGTGCGCGAGCTCGATGATCCGCTCGAGGACCTCGCGCGGCCACACCGACCCGGTCGGGTTGTGGGGCGAGTTGACGATGATGAGCCGGGTCCGGTCGGTGACGGCCGCGGCGAGCGCGTCGGGATCCGGGACGAAGGCGGGCGCCTCGAGCGGCACCGTGACGAGTCGCGCGCCCTGCAGCCCCGCGAGCGCCGCGTACGCGTCGTAGAACGGCTCGGCGGCGACGATCTCGTCGCCGGGCTGCGTGAGACCGATGATCGCGGCGGCGATCGCCTCGGTCGCGCCCGCGGTGACGAGCACCTGCGTCGCGGGGTCGAGCTCGATCCCGTACCAGCGCGACTGGTGCTCGGCGATCGCCTCGCGGAGGTCGAGCGTGCCGAGCCCCGGCGGGTACTGGTTCAGCCCCGACTCGATGGCGCGGATCGCGGCGTCGAGCACCTCGCGCGGCCCGTCCTCGTCGGGGAAGCCCTGCCCGAGGTTGACGGCGCCGGTGCGCGCCGCGAGGTCGGACATCTCGGCGAAGATCGTCGGCTTCG
>CAKUJB010000028.1 GCA_934661165.1 uncultured Microbacteriaceae bacterium
CCGCGAGGTCGACGTCGAGCTCCGCCGCGATCCGGCGCAGCGTGTGCGGCACGAGGTACGGGGAGTTGCGTCGGCCGCGGTACGGCTCGGGCGTGAGGAACGGCGCGTCCGTCTCGACGAGGATCCGGTCGAGCGGCGTCACCCCGAGCGCCTCGCGGATCGCCGGCGCATTCTTGAACGTCACGGTGCCCGCGAACGACAGCCGGCAGCCGAGCTCGACCGCGCGGCGCGCGACCTCGGCGTCGCCGCTGAAGCAGTGCAGCACGGTCCGCTCCGGCGGCCCCACCGACTCGAGCAGGTCGAGGATCGCATCGTGCGCGTCGCGGTCGTGGATCTGCAGCGCGAGGCCGTGCCGCTTCGCGATCTCGATGTGCGCCTCGAAGCTCGCGCGCTGGGGCCCGAGCCCCTCCCCCGAGGTGCGGAAGAAGTCGAGCCCCGTCTCCCCGATCGCCCGCACCCGCGGCTGCGCGGCGAGGCGGTCGATCTCGGCGAGCGCGTCATCGAGGCGACCCGCCGCCTCGAGCCGGGGCGCCTCGTTCGGGTGGAGCGCGACCGCCGCGAGCACGCGCGGGTCGCGCTCGGCGAATGCGGCCGCCCAGCGCGAGTCCTGCGCATTCGTCCCGATCTGGATGACGCCGGCGACGCCGACCGACTCGGCGGCGTCGAGTTCGGCGATCGCCTCGGCGAGGCCGGGCGGCTCCTCGCCCGCGGCCGGCTCCCAGACGGGCTCGTCGTGCGAGAAGTTGAGGTGCGTGTGGTTGTCGTGGACCGGGTGCGGCAGCGGCTCGGGCAGGGGCGGGAGGGCCTCCGCCTCAGCCATCCGCCTGCTCCAGCTGCTCGATGCGCGGGAAGAGCGGTGGGTCGAGCGGCGTCGTCACCCCCGAGCCGGTCCAGCTCGAGGCCTCCGCGATGTCCTGCGCCGCGACGTCGCCCTCGCCGCCGAGCGAGGCCCACAGCCGCGCCGCCGCCTGCGGGATGACGGGCGCGAGCAGGATCGCGAGAGTGCCGAGGCCGCGCACCGCGACTGCGAGTACGGTGCCGAGCCGCTCGCGCTGCGCCGGATCCTTCGCGAGGACCCAGGGCTCCTCGTCGGTGATGTAGCCGTTGAGCGCGACGACGAGGCGCTTCGCGGCGTCGATCGCGTCGTCGATCTCGAAGCGGTCGATCGCCGCGTTCGCCTCCGCGGTCGCCTGGCGGGCGCCGTCGAGGATGAACTCGTCGCCGCGGTCCGGCTCGCCGAGCGGGGGCACGACCCCGTCGAAGTACCGGCCGACCATCGCGACGACCCGCGAGGCGAGGTTGCCGAGCCCGTTCGCGAGCTCCGCCTGGTAGCGGGCGCTCAGGTCCTCCCACGAGAACGAGCCGTCCTGCCCGAAGGCGATCGCCGAGAGGAAGTAGTAGCGGAACGCGTCCGAGCCGAAGACGTCGGTGATCTGCGACGGGGCGATGCCCGTGAGCTTCGACTTCGACATCTTCTCGCCGCCGACGAGCAGCCAGCCGTGGCCGAAGACGGCGCGCGGCACCTCGAGTCCCGCGGCCAGGAGCATCGCCGGCCAGATCACCGCGTGGAACCGGGCGATGTCCTTGCCCACGAGGTGGACGGCCGGCCAGCGCCGCGCGAACTCGGCGCGCGCCTCGTCGGTGTCGATGCCGTAGCCGATCGCCGACACGTAGTTGAGGAGCGCGTCGAACCACACGTAGACGACGTGCGACTCGTCCCACGGCACCCGGATGCCCCAGTCGAAGGAGCTGCGGGAGATCGACAGGTCCTCGAGCCCCTGGCGGACGAACTGCACGATCTCGTTGCGCACGCTCGCCGGCTGCACGAAGTCGGGCCGCGACTCGTAGAGGTCGAGGAGCTGCTGCTGGAAGGCGCTCATCCGGAAGAAGTAGTTGTGCTCCTTGAGCACCTCGACCGGGCGGCCGTGGATGGGGCACAGCAGCCGCCCGATGAACTCCCCGGACTCGGGGCTGTCGAGATCGCCGACGCGCTTGTACTCCTCGCAGCCGACGCAGTAGTAGCCCTCGAACTCGCCCGCGTAGATGTGCCCGAGATCGTAGAGGTGCTGCAGGAACTTCTGCACCGCCTCCCCGTGGCGGGGGTCCGTCGTGCGGATGAAGTCGTCGTTGGCGATGTCGAGGGTCTTCAGGAGCGGCTTCCACGCCTCCTCGACGAGGCGGTCGGCCCACGCCTGCGGCGTCGCGCCGTTCGCGGCGGCGGTCCGCTGGATCTTCTGGCCGTGCTCGTCGGTGCCCGTGAGGAACCACACGTCCTCGCCGCGCTGCCGGTGCCACCGCGCGAGCACGTCCGCCGCGACCTCCGTGTACGCGTGCCCGATGTGGGGGACATCGTTGACGTAGAAGATCGGCGTCGTCTGGTAGTACGTGTTCGCCGCGGGCATCCCCCGATTCTATTGGCTCCCGTGCGGCGCCTGGGCCCGCGTGACGGCGGCTGGTCCGGCCAGCACGGAGGAATGCGCGGGTCAGGCGCGGGCGCGCAGCGCCGCGTCGTAGAGGGACTTGCGAGACAGGCCCGTCGCCTCGGCGACATCCGAGGCCGCATCCTTGAGCGACTCCCCCGCGGCCATGCGCTCGAGCACCTCGTCGAGCGCCCGCCTCGGGTCGGCGGCCGGCGCCGGCGCGCCGGCGACGACGATCGCGATCTCGCCTCGGGCGCCCTCGGCGAACCGCTCGGCGAGCTCCCCGAGCGTGCCGCGGACGACCTCCTCGTGGAGCTTCGTGAGCTCGCGGGCGACGGCGGCGAGCCGGTCGGCGCCGAATCCCGCCGCGAGCTCCGCGAGCGACTCGGCGAGCCGGTGCGGCGACTCGAAGAAGACGAGCGTGCGGCGCTCGGCCGCGAGCTCGGCGATGAGGCTCCGCCGCTCGCCGTCCTTCCGCGGCAGGAAGCCCTCGAAGGCGAAGCGGTCGGTCGGCAGCCCCGACAGCGCGAGCGCGGTGAGCACGGCGCTCGCCCCGGGCAGCACCGTCACCTCGACGCCCGCCTCTGCGGCGGCACGGACGAGCGCGAACCCCGGGTCGCTCACCGTCGGCATGCCCGCGTCGCTCACGAGCAGCACATCAGCGTCGCGGGCGAGCTCGATGAGCTCGTCGGCCCGCTCGCGCTCGTTGTGGTCGTGCAGCGCGATGAACCGCGGCTGCGCCTCGATGCCGAGTGCGCGCATGAGATGCCGCGTCATGCGGGTGTCCTCGCTCGCGATGACCGACGCGGTGCGGAGCGCGTCGCGCAGCCGCTGGGTCGCATCGCCGAGATTGCCGATCGGGGTCGCCGCGAGAATGAGCACGATAGATTTTCTCGCATGAGCGAGCGGGATGACGAAGCCTTCCGTCTCCTGCTCACCGGAGAGCAGCCGGCCGTGCCCGCCGCGACATCCGACGCCGCGCCCGCGCATGCCGAGACGCCTGCCACCGCCGGCGCTGCGCCCGTCGACTCCCCGCCCACCGCGACGAACCCCGTCCAGCTCTGGCGCGTCGGCTCCGCGATCGACACGATGATCGCCCGCTCCCCCCGCTGGCTGCTCGTCGGCGGCCGCTGGCTCGGCGCGGCCGGCGTCCTCGCCGTCGCGGCCGCGACCCGCCTGACGGGTCTCGCGCACCCGGGCGAGCTCGTCTTCGACGAGACGTACTACGTCAAGGATGCGTGGGCGCTCTGGAACCTCGGCTATGAGTCGCAGTGGCCGAGCGACGCCGACGAGCAGTGGGCCGCGGGCCGCACCGACGGCTGGACGGGCATGGCCTCCTTCGCCGTCCACCCGCCCCTCGGCAAGTGGCTCATCGGCCTCGGACTCGCGCTGGCCGGCCCCGAGGACCCCGCGAGCTGGCGGATCGCGACGGCGCTCACCGGCATCGCCCTCGTCGCGCTCGTCATGGTGGGGGCCTGGCTGCTCACCCGCTCCGGCCCGATCACGACGATCACGGGCTACCTGCTCGCGATCGACGGCAACGGCATCGTCATGAGCCGCGTCGGACTGCTCGACGGCTTCCTCGCGCTCTTCGCACTCAGCGCATTCATCTGCATCCTGCTCGATCGCGCGAGGACGGCCCGCACCGGCGCGCGCTGGTGGCGACCGTGGCTCCTGGCCGCGGGCATCGCGCTCGGCGCCGCGGTCGCCGTGAAGTGGAGCGGCATCTGGTTCGTCGCCGCCTTCGGCCTGTTCTCCGTCTTCGCCGACCCGACGATCCGCGGCCGCCTCCTCGAGCTCGCCAAGCTCGCCGGCGTCAACCTCGTGCTCCTGCTGCCGATCGCCGCCGTCACCTACGCGCTGACCTGGTGGGGCTGGTTCGCGAGCGAGGACGGGTACCAGCGCGGCTGGGCCGAGTCCGGGACGAATGCGTGGAGCGGCTTCTGGGCCTGGGTCCCGCTCCCGGTGCAGAGCTGGGCGCATCTCCACGAGATGACGTACGGCTACCACGTCGGGGAGTCGACCGAGCACGCGTACATGGCGCCCGCGTGGACGTGGCTCGCCCTGATCCGGCCGACGAGCATGTGGTACCAGGGCAGCTCGTTCGGCGAGCTCGACTGCGCCTCGGTGACGTGTGGGGCGAGCATCCTCGACATCCCGAACCCGCTCATCTGGTGGGCCGCGGTCGCCGCGATCGTCTACTGCATCGTGCGGGTCATCCGCTACCGCGAGTGGCAGGTCGCGGCCGTGCTCACGGCATTCGCGGCGGGCTACCTGCCGTGGCTCGCGTTCCCCGAGCGCACGGTGTACCAGTTCTACACGATCGCGTTCCAGGCCTTCATGCTCCTCGCACTCGCCCTGGCGATCCGCGCCGTGCTCGGCACCGCCGACGACGAGCGCTCTCGGCGGGTCACGGGCATCGTGACGGTCGCCGTCGCGCTCGTGATCGTCACGGCGGTGAGCGCGTACTTCTGGCCGGTGTGGACGGGCATGCAGACGAGCTTCGAGTTCCTCGCCAGCCACTGGTGGCTGCCGGGCTGGCGGTAGTCGATGGCGGCCGGTCTGGTCCGTGCGCTGCGCCGGGTGCCCGCGACGCTCGGACTGCTCCTCGTGCTGCTCCTCGCCGGCGCGCTCGCCCAGGGGCTCTGGCAGCCCTTCGTCGACCACCCGTGGTTCGAGTCGGTCGCCTACGGCCTGCCCGCGCTCGAGGCCGGCCGCTGGTGGACACCGCTGACGGGCGCGCTCTTCGTCACCCACCCGCTCGTCTATCTCGGCACGATCCCGAGCCTCGCGGGCATGGCGGTGCTCGAGTGGCAGCGCGGATCGCGCACCGCGGTCGCCTGGTTCCTCGGCGGGCAGCTCGTCGCGGTGCTCGGCGCGGCCGCATTCCTCGCCGTCGCCGTCGCGCTCACCGGCGCGAGTGGCGCCGAGTGGCCCTGGGCGGCGCAGCTCGCGGGGCAGCTCGACGTCGGACCCTCCGGCGGCACGATGGCGTGCATCGCAGCGGCGGTCGCGGGCCTCGTCGCGCCGTGGCGGCAGCGGGCCTGGCTCGCCGTCTTCGCGGTCGCGCTCGTCGGCCTGCTCTTCGTCGGCACGCTCGCCGACCTCGAGCACGCCGTGTCGATCCTCCTCGCCCTCGCCGTGACGCGAGGGCTGCGCATCCAGCGCACGACGATCCAGGAGCAGCGCCTCCTCGCCCTCGGCACGCTCGTCGCGCTCGGCGCCGTGCAGCTCATCTTCCTGCTCGTGCCGACCTCGGGGCCGTTCGGCACGACCGAGCCGCTCGCGGGGTCGTGGCTCGACGTCGGCACCGACCTCGCCATCATCGCGCTGCTCGCCTTCGGGCTGCTGCGCGGCCGGCGCTGGGCGTGGGTGCTCGCGATCATCGTCGCCGCGTGGAACGTGCTGAGCGGCCTCGCCCTCCTGCTCCTCGACCTCACCGACCGCGACGCGCTCGTCGACGCGCTGCTCGGCGACCCCGATGGGCAGATCGCCGCGGCGGTGCTCTGGCTCGCCTACCTCGTGTGCCTCGTCGTCATCCGTCGCGCCTTCCGCGCCCGGCCGCGACGCGGGCTCGGCGGCGGGTCCGGGTCCGGGTCGGAGTCCGGGTCCGGCGAGGCGGGTCGGGTGCCGGTCGAGGAGGTGCGCGACACGATCCGCACGTACGGCGGCGGCACCCTGTCGTGGATGGCGACGTGGGACGGGATGGACGCGTTCCGCTCGAGCACGGGACTCGTCCCCTTCCAGCAGCACGCGGGCGTCGCGATCGCGCTCGGCGACCCGATCGGCCCCGAGGCCGGCCGCGGCGAATCGATCCGGGAGTTCGCGGCGCGCGCCGAGGCCCAGGCGCTCGTGCCGTGCATCTTCAGCGCGGGCGCCGCGACCGCGGCCCTCGTCCCCGACGACTGGCGCTCGCTCATCATCGCCGACGACACGATCGTCGACCTGCCGGGTCTCACCTTCCAGGGCAAGGACTGGGCGCGCGTCCGACAGTCCTTCAGCCGCGCCGAGCGCGAGGAGGTGGTGTTCCGGCTCAGCCGGTTCCACGACGAGCCGTTCGGCATCCGACAGCAGCTCCGCGCGATCAGCGAGTCGTGGGTCGGCGACAAGGACCTGCCGGAGATGCGCTTCACGCTCGGCCGACTCGTCGAGGCGGAGGACCCCGAGGTGCGGCTCGCGCTCGCGGTCGCCCCGGACGGCACGGTCGAGGGCTTCCTGAGCTGGCTGCCCGTCTACGGCGCGGGCGGCACGCCGCGCGGCTGGACGCTCGACCTCATGCGGCGACGGGACGACGGCTTCGCCGTCGTCATGGAGTTCCTCATCGGCTCCTCGATGCGGGTCTTCGCCGAGGAGGGCGCCGAGATCGCCTCGCTGTCGGGCGCGCCGCTCGCGCATCGGGCGGGTGCGGACGAGGGCGCGGTCGCCCAGCTGCTCGGCGGTCTGTCAGCGGCCCTCGAGCCCGTGTACGGCTTCGCCTCACTCCACCGCTTCAAGCAGAAGTTCAACCCGCGCGAGGAGCCCATCCACCTCCTCTACCGTGATGAGGGGGATCTGCCGCGGATCGCGGCGGGGCTCACCCGCGCATTCCTCCCCGACGCGACCATGCGGCAGTTCGCCGCCGCCGGGCTCGGGCTGCTCCGGCGGGGCTGAGGGGGCGGCTCGGGCCGCCCTTCGTCTCGCCTGCGGCTCGCTCAGGGACCGATCGCCCCGGCACGACTCAGTTGGTCGCGGGGTCCCTGCCGACTCGCAGTCCGTCGTCGAGTCCGCGGATGCGCTCGAGCTGCGCCGCGCTGAGCTCGAAGCCGAACACGTCGAGGTTCTCCCGGAGCCGCTCGGGGCGCGAGGACTTCGGGAAGACGATGACGCCCTCCTGCAGGTGCCAGCGCAGCACGACCTGCGGGACGCTCACGCCGTGGGCCGCCGCGATCTCGACGAGCGCGGGCAGCTCGGCCAGCTCGTACTTGCCCTGACCCAGCGGACCCCAGCCCTCGGTGCGGATGCCGAGCGGCTCCTGCACGGCGCGGAGCGCCCGCTGCTGGAAGCGGGGGTGGATCTCCACCTGGTTCACCGCCGGGAGGGTCGATGCCCCCGCGACGAGCTCCGCGAGGTCCTCCTCGCGGAAGTTCGAGACGCCGATCGACCGCGCCTTGCCCGTCGCGGCGATCTCCTCGAGGGCGAGCCAGGTGTCGAGCGCGAGCCCCATCGAGGGGTGTGGCCAGTGGATGAGGTAGAGGTCGACGTAGTCGAGGCCGAGGCGCTCGAGCGCCTCGTCGATCGCGGTGTGCGGCGCCTGCCGGCCGTGCTCCTCGCGCCACAGCTTCGTCGTGACGAAGAGCTCGTCGCGCGGGATGCTGCTCGCGCGGATGCCGCGGCCCACCGCCTCCTCGTTGCCGTAGATCCGGGCGCCGTCGAGATGCCGGTAGCCGAGTTCGAGCGCCTGCTCGACGACGCGCTGCGTCTCGTCCTCCGCCATCTTGAACAGGCCGAGGCCCAACTGGGGGATCTCGTGCCCCGAGTTGAGGCGGATGCTGGGGACGCTAGGGGTGGTGGCACGCATTCGTCCACCCTAGGCGCGCCCGCTCAGCGGATCGGGACCGCCCGCTGGTCGGGCCCGTTGTAGGCGGACAGCGGGCGGATGAGCGAGTTCGCGGCCTGCTGCTCGATGACGTGCGCGGTCCAGCCCGTCACGCGCGCGGCGATGAAGAGGGGGGTGAACAGCTCCGTCTCGAAGCCGATGAGGTCGTAGGCCGGGCCCGACGGGTAGTCGAGGTTCGGCTTGATGCCCTTCGCGCGATCCATCGCCGACTCGAGCGCGTCGTAAAGGTCGAGCACCTCGGTGCGACCGGTGAACGCGACGAGGCGGTCGAGGCTCGCCTTCATCGTCGGGACGCGGGAGTCGCCGCGCTTGTAGACGCGGTGGCCGAAGCCCATGATCTTGCGCTTCGCCGCGAGCGCCTCGGTGAGCCACGCCTCGGCGCGGTCCGCCGAACCGACCTCGCGGAACGTGTGCATGACCGCCTCGTTCGCGCCGCCGTGCAGCGGGCCCTTCAGCGCGGCGATCGCCGCGACGACCGCCGACCACACGTCCGACAGCGTGCTCGCGACGACGCGGGCGGTGAACGTCGAGGCGTTGAACGAGTGCTCGGCGTACAGGATCATCGACACGTCGAAGGCCTCGACGACCGGCAGCTCGGGCACCTCGCCGAAGGTCATGTGGAGGAAGTTCGCCGAGTAGTCGAGGTCGTCGCGCGGCGGCACGAGCTCCTGGTCGCGGCGGCGGCGCTGCGTGTACGCGACGATCGCCGGGAGCTGCGCGTACATCCGGATCGCGCGCGCCTGCGTGAGCTCGGGGTCGATCCACGTCGGATCGGCGCCGAGCGTCTCGTCGAGCGCGGCGAGCACCGAGACGGCGGTGCGCACGACGTCCATGGGGTGCGTCTCGAGCGGCAGCAGGTCGATCGCGTCCTTGACGCGCTCGTCGAGCGCGCGCTGCGACCGCTCGGCCTGGACGAATGCGTCGAGCTGCTCCGGCGTCGGCAGCTCGCCGTGCCAGAGGAGATAGGCGACGTCCTCGAACGTGCAGTTCGCGGCGAGCTCCTGCACCGGGTAGCCCCGGTAGAGCAGCGAGTTCGTCTCGGGGTTCACCTTCGAGATCGCGGTCGTGTCCGCGATGACGCCCGCGAGGCCCTTGCGGATCTCCGCGGCCGCGGTCTCAGGGTGGTCGTTCATCCGTGCTCCTTCGCATTCCTGCCGACCGGTGGGTCCGGTGACCTGCTCGCTCCTTACGCCCCTACGCCCCGAAGTGCTTCTCGAGGGAGAAGTTGAAGACGCTCGTGTCGAAGGCGGTGTACGCCTCGTAGTCGAGCAGCTCGTACAGCCGCGCCCGGGTCTGCATCGCGGCGACCTCCGGCTGCAGCGTGCCCGCCTCCCGGAGCGTGTCGAGGCCGCGCTCGATCGCGCCGAAGGCGATGCGCAGCAGGCTCACGGGGTGGATGACGAGGTCGACGCCCGCGGCCTCGAGCTGCGCGTGGGTGAAGAGCTCGGACTTGCCGAACTCGGTCATGTTCGCGAGTAGCGGGGTGTCGCCGATCGCCTCCTTGATGGCGGCGAACTCGGCGAGGTCGACCATCGCCTCGGGGAAGATCGCGTCGGCGCCGGCGTCGACGAGCTGCTTCGCGCGGACGACGGCCGCGTCGAGGCCGGAGATCGCGCGGATGTCCGTGCGGGCGATGAGCAGCAGGTTCGGGTCGCGGCGGGCCTGCGCGGCCGCGGTGATGCGCTGCAGCGCCGTCGTGTCGTCGACGACCGCCTTGCCGTCGAGGTGGCCGCAGCGCTTCGGGTTGACCTGGTCCTCGATGTGGAGGCCCGCGACGCCGGCGTCCTCGAGCTCCTGGACGGTGCGGGCGATGTTCATCGCCTCGCCGAAGCCCGTGTCGGCGTCGATGATCGCCGGGAGGTCGGTGAGGCGCGCGATCTGGCCGCCGCGGATCGCGACCTCGCTCAGCGTCGTGAGGCCGACGTCGGGCAGGCCGAGCTCCGCGGAGAGCACCGCGCCCGAGATGTAGACGCCGTCGAAGCCCTTCTCCTGGATGAGCTTCGCCGACAGCGGCGTGAATGCGCCGGGCAGCACCGCGATCGTCGGCTCGGCGAGCCGGGCGCGGAATGCGGCGCGCTTGTCCGCCGGCGTGACGCGCGAGTACAGCATCAGAAGATCCCGGGCGTCGGCCGTCGCGCGACGAGCGGGTCGGTGAGCGGTGTGACGGTGAGGCCGTGGAGCTCGTCGGCCGTCAGCTCCGGCAGGCGCTGGACGAGGTCGAGGAAGCGGTCCTGCTCGGCCGGCGCGAGGACGCCGTCGGCGAGGGTGCGGAATTTGCCGATGTAGTCGGCGCGGGCGAAGGGCCGGGCGCCGAGCGGGTGGGCGTCGGCGACGGCGATCTCGTCGACGATGCGCTCCCCGTTCGCGAGCTCGATCTCGACGCGGCCGCCGAATGCCTTCTCCTGCGGGTCCTCCGAGTGGTACCGCCGGGTCCACTCGGCGTCCTCGAGCGTCGAGACCTTCTGCCAGAGCTCGACGGTGTCGGGGCGCTGCGCGCGCGCCGGCAGGTACGAGTCGACATGGTGCCAGGCGCCGTCCTGCAGGGCGACGGTGAAGATGTACGGGATCGAGTGGTCGAGCGTCTCGCGGCTCGCCGTCGGGTCGTACTTCTGCGGGTCGCCGGAGCCGGAGCCGATGACGTAGTGCGTGTGGTGGCTCGTATGGAGCACGATGCTCGTGATCCGCTGGTCGTCCGGTCCCTGAGCGAGCGCAGCGAGACGAAGGGCGGGGCGCTCCCGCCCGAGCCTCCGCGCGAGGTCGATCCACGCCTGCGCCTGGTACTCGGCCGAGTGCTCCTTCGTGTACGAGTCGAGGATCGCGAGCCGCGCCTCGCCCGCCGCGGGCAGCGGCACCCGGTAGCGGCCCTCGGGGCCGTCGAGCAGCCAGGCGATGGCGCCGTCCTCGCCCTCGTAGATCGGCGACGGACTCGTCTGACCGCGCATCGCCCGGTCGACCGCCTCGACGGCCATCTTCCCGGCGAAGGCCGGCGCGTGCGCCTTCCACGTCGAGATCTCGCCCTTGCGCGACTGCCGCGTCGCGGTCGTCGTGTGGAGGCCCTGGCTCACGGCCTGGTAGATCGTCTCGGTCGGCAGGCCGAGGAGGGTGCCGATGCCGGCCGCCGCGGACGGGCCGAGGTGGGCGACGTGGTCGATCTTGTGCTTGTGGAGCGAGATGCCCTTGACGAGGTCGATCTGGATCTCGTAGCCGGTGACGATGCCGCGCAGCAGCTCCTGGCCGGTGCGGCCCGCGTGCTGGGCGACCGCGAGGATCGCGGGGATGTTGTCGCCCGGGTGCGAGTACTCGGCGGCGAGGAACGTGTCGTGGTAGTCGAGCTCGCGAACGGCGACGCCGTTGGCCCAGGCCGCCCACTCGGGGCTCGTGAGCCGCTCGGAGCCGAAGACGCTCGCGCCGCGACCGCCCGTCGACACCGGGTGGGCCTCCGCCTGCGAGCGCGCCGCGAGAATCGGGTCGCGGCCGAGGCTCGCGGTCGCGACGGCGGCGTTGTCGATGATCCGGTTGATGACCATGTCCTCGACCTCGGGCGTCGGGGGCAGGCCGGCCCCGTCGGAGGCGACCTCGGCGATCTTCCACGCCAGCTGCTCCTCGCGCGGCAGGTGCTCCGCGCTCTTGTAGGTCCTCACCTCGTGCACGATCACGTCCCCATTCTGCACTGCGCGGGGGTTCGCGCGCGTCGCAGTCGGCGGCCGTGAGGCGAGGCCGCCCCGATCAGAGCGCGATCTGGTACTGGATCATCCCACTCGCCGTCGCGACGCGGTCGTACAGCCGCCGCGCCACCGCATTCGTCTCCGCGGTGAGCCAGTACACCTTCGCCGAGCCGTGCGCCTCGGCCCACGCCCGGACGTGCTCGATGAGCGCGGCGCCCGTGCCACCACCCCGTGCCGCGGGGTCGACGAAGAGGTCCTCGAGATAGCAGTAGTCCGACCTCGTCCACGTCGCCGGGTGCGTGAGCCACTGCACCAGGCCGATCGCCCGGCCGGCATCGTCGCGGGCGAGCGCCGCGCGCATTCCTGACGACGGGTCGACGATCCGCGCGAACGTCGCCTCGGTCGTCGCCGCGTCGAGCGTCGTCTCGTAGAAGTCGAGGTAGCCGGCCCAGAGTCGCTCCCAGTCCGCGCGGTCCTCGGCGGCGACGGGATGAATGCGCACCATGTCATCAGCGTAGGTGCGCGGTCCGGAGCGGGTCGAGTGGGGCGCGCGATCCGGGGCCGCGACGATGTCGGTGGTCGGCGGTACCGTGCTGCGCATGGACGAGACCCCCGGCGAGCTCGCCGCGCTGCAAGAGCTCATCGACGCGTCGCACGCCGGTGGATCGAGTCACCTGCGCGAGATCATCAGCGGTGAGCGGCGCATGGACGCGCGGCAGATCGTGGAGGCGCTCGACGGCATGCGGGTGCTCTCGCTCGCGACGGTCACCGCGCGCGGCGAGCCGCGGGTGAGCGCCGTCGACGGGCACTTCCTCCACGGCGTCTGGACGTTCGGCACCGACGGGCGGGCGGCGAAGGCCAGGCATCTCGCGGCGCGGCCGGCCGTGAGCGCGGCGCACATCGACGGCGAGCGACTCGGCGTCTTCTGCCACGGCACCGCGATCCGGCTCTCGGCGCGGGACCCTACGTGGGATGCGACGATCGCGCACTGGACCGCGCATTACGGCTCGGATCCGACGACCTGGGGCGAGGACGTCCGGATATACCGCATCGAGCCGAGCTGGCTCGTCGGCTACCGGGGCGGCGCGGCGGAGTAGTGGCGGACACGGTCGAGCAGCGTCGAGGCGCCCCGGATGGGGACGCCAGTGATGTGGTCGACGCCCGGCTGCTCAGTCGCTGAACGCACCCCAGCAGAGGTCGTCGCGCGCGAGCTGGTCCTCGAGCACGAATGCGCGGATGGACGCCGGCAGCCGTGCGCGCTGCCAGTCGCGCTCGGCGAGGCGGGCGGCCTCGGCGGCGGATGCGGCGAGGTCACTGGTCCCAGCGGCGGCTGCGGTGAGGTCACTGGTCCCAGCGGCGTCCGAGCGGGCGCCAGCAGGTTCGACGGCACCGGCCAGGATCGCCATCCGCGCCGCTGACTCGGCCGCGCGGATGGCGTAGGCGGCGGCGCCGAGGTTGTGCGCCGCGACGTGGGCGACGGCGACGGCCTGACCCGCGGCGAGCGCGGCGAACTTCGCGGGGTCCCTGCGGTCGCGTGCGGCGGCGTTCGCGGTGAAGGCCGTCCGGTGCGCGACTTTCATGGGCACCTCGCCGCGGATCCAGGCGCGGGCGACCGCGAGCGCCTCGCGCGGCCGTGGGTCGTCGGGCACCTCGCGCTCGAAGAGCGGCAGTACGTGCTCGGCGCACTGCGCCGCCCACTCGGCGTGCGCGCGGTGGTCGTCGTCGGTCAGCGTGCCGCCGCGCCGGACCGTGATGAGCCGCGGATCGCGGACGCTCGGGAGGATCGGCACCCGTCCATTCAATCGCGACGCGCAACGGGTGAGGCAGCGCATTCGTGCGCGAGACCCGCGACGACCCGGCGCGACGGCACGTGGCGGCCGCGACCCTCACTCGCTCTCGGCGTCCGGCTCTCCGTCGTAATAGCCGACCGCGTCGTCGTCGAAGTGCAGGCCCGCGGCGAACCTCGACATCCAGCCGGACTTGCCCGAGTCGGGATAGTGGAAGACGTCGGGATCGGCGGTCGAGTCGATGTCGACGTAGCGCAGCGGTCCGGTCCCCGTGTTCGTCATCCGATGCGCGCCCGCGGGACCGGGAGGGAACACGACGACCTGCCCCGGCGCGACCGCGATCTCGCCGTCGGGCGTGCGGACGACCCCGGTGCCCTCGAGGATGACGTAGCACTCGGTGACGCCCTCGTGCCAGTGGTACGGATAGCCGGACTTCCCCGGCGCGAGCTCCATGAAGGCGACCTGGAGCTGCTCGGTCTTCGGCACGACGACGCGCTTCACGTACCCGAAGGCGCCGGACGAGGCGCTCCTCGCGAACCGTCCGCTCGCCGGGTCGACCGGCGCGAAGTCGTCGGCGGACCCGTGGACGACATGGTCGATCATGCCGTCATTGTCCGCGCCTCGCCCGCCTCCGCGCTACCCCCGGCTCAGCGCCACCCCAGCTCGGGCGCGACGTGCGTGAGGATCGACTCGAGCGCGTGCGCGTTGTACTCGACCCCGAGCTGCGAGGGGATCGTCAGGAGCAGGGTGTCGGCGGCGGCGATCCCCTCGTCCTCCTTGAGCTCCTCGATGAGCCGGTCCGGCGGTCCCGCGTAGGACTTGCCGAAGATCGCCTGCCCGGTGCCGGGGATGCTGCCGACCTGATCGTCACTTCCCCGATCGTGGCCGAAGTACTGCCAATCGCGCTCGTCGACCAGGGCGAAGATGCTCCGGCTCACCGACACGCGGGGCTCGCGCTCATGCCCGGCCTTCTTCCACGCCTCGCGGTAGGCCTCGATCTGCTTGCGCTGCTGGACGTGGAACGGCTCGTTCGACTCGTGCATGACGAGGGTCGACGACTGCAGGTTCACGCCCATCTCGGCCGCCCATTCGGCGGTCTGCTGGGAGGCCGCGCCCCACCAGATGCGATCCCGCAGGCCCAGCGACTGCGGTTCGATGCCGAGCGGCCCGCCATGGGGGTTGGGGAACATCGGGTGCGGGTTCGGCTCAGCGAACCTGGCGCCGTCGATCACCTGGAGGAACACCTTGAAGTTGCTCCTGGCCAGCTCCGCGCCCTCGGGGTCGTCTTCCGCCGGCTGATACCCGAAGTAGCGGTACCCGTCGATCACCTGCTCGGGTGACCCCCGCGAGATGCCGAGCTGCAGTCGTCCACCGCTGATGAGGTCAGCGGTGCCCGCCTCGGCGGCCGCGTACAGCGGGTTCTCGTAGCGCATGTCGATGACGCCGGTGCCGATCTCGATCCGCGACGTCCGCGCACCGACCGCCGCGAGCAGCGGGTACGGGACGCCGTGCTGGCGCGCGAAGTGGTGCACCCGGAAGTACGCACCGTCGATGCCGAGTTCCTCGGCCGCCTCGGCGAGCTCGATCGCCTGCAGCAGCGTGTCGCTCGCAGTGCGGGCCTGGCTGTGGGGCGAGTTCGACCAGTGGCCGAAGGAGAGGTACCCGATCGACTTTGTCATAGGGGCAGTCAACCGCACGCGCCCGCCGAAACTTCCCCTGCTCGGGGACGGAGCACAGTCGATGCAGGCCAAGAGTTCGGCGGCTTGACCTCGTCGGTCAGTTCGATCTCCGCACCGTTGTCGCCGAGTCAGTAGGAATCGGGCTGACCGGACATCGGTCGGTGTCGCTGCACGATCGAGTAGGTCGCACCATCCTCCATCTTGACGTTGATGGCGGCGATGGTACGCAGCGTCGTTGCTCCGATCACCTGAGCCCAGGCCCATCGCGACGACAGCGCGGGTCGGTCGCGGCGCGCCGAGTGCTCGGCCGAGGTCCATTTGAAACTAGGCTCTCCCGGTGAGAACTCGACGCGAGCACCGTGCAGCAGCATCGACCGTGGCTCTGCTTGCGCTTGCGAGCCTGCTGCTGAGCGCATGCACCTCGACGGACGTCGTTCCTGACCGAAGCATGATCGAAGCAGAGTCGGAGAGCGCACGACAGCAGCTCGCCTTCCCGGACATCTACGCCCAGGAGGTGCAGTGGCGCTCGTGCGGGCCGGACGGGGCAGACGCCGAGCAGATGCTCGCCGCGTTGCGCGCGGTCGGCGGCCGCGTCGATGGGATGCGGTGCGCCACGATCACGGCGCCGCTGGACTGGGACGACCCCTCGAACGACGCGACGATCCGTCTTGCCGCCGTCCACATCCCCTCGACCGGCGACAGCGAGCCCATCGGGACGCTGCTCAGTAATCCGGGCGGTCCGGGCGCAAGCGGGGTCGAGTACACGATCGGGATGACCGTCGGCCCGGGCTACGCGCCCCTGCAGGAGCAGTACGACTTCCTCGGCTTCGATCCACGCGGCATCGCGAGCAGCTCGCCATTGGAATGCGAGACGGACACCGAGATCTTTGAGCTACAGCTCGCGGAGTGCGCCGATCAGGACCCGATCGCCGGCTCGATGGGCTCGGCGCAGGTCGCCCGCGACATGGAGCTCATGCGACACCTCATGGGCGATGAGCGGCTGCACTACGCGGGCTTCTCCTACGGGACTGTGATCGGGGCGTCCTATGTGACGCTCTTCCCCGAGCGAGTGGGCCGGATCATGCTCGACAGCGCCTGGCCGACTGACTGGTCGAGCCCGCTCGGGACCTACCAGCAGCGCGAGGCGATCGCCGCGGCGACCATCGACCTGCTCGAGCGCTGCGGCACGAGCTACGCCGTGACAAGCTGCCCCGTCGACGGGGAGGCGTCGTTCCTGGCGCAGCTGAGCGAGCTCGAGACGACGTCGCTCGTCGCGAGCGACGGCACCGAGGTGGGCCCAGCGACCTACCGCGGCTATCTGACAACTGGTCTATACCAACTGCAGGCCGGGCGCGAGACGGTGCTCGATGTCGCAGGCCGGGCGATCACCGGCGACCAGTCCGCGATCGACGCGATCGCCGCCGCGATGAGCGGCGGTGGAACCAGTGTCGACCTGAGCGGCATGGTGGTGCGCTGCCTGTCCTCACCTCGGGACCCCGGCATCATCGACGTCTATCGCTACATCAATGAGCACGGCCTGCCGACCGTGCTCGGGGGGCCCGAGATCAACGACACCACGCTGAGGCCCTGGCTCGATCTGGCGTGCGACGCACTGCCCGACAGTGGCGAGGACCACCTGACGTTCACGAACCGCAGCGACCAGCCGGTGCTCGTCTTCGGCATCACGGGCGATCACGCGACGCCCTATGCCGGTGCGCAGCGCCTCGTCGAGGAACTCGGCAACGCGACGCTCGTCACCCTCGACGGCAGCGGCCACATCGCGACCTTCAGTGGACGCTCGACGTGCGCCGACGAGATCGCGCTGGCCTACCTGCTCCGCGGCGAGTTGCCCACCGACGGCATGGTCTGCACCGACGACTGAGTAGTCGGTGACGGAGCACGGCGCGCCTTCCCTCGCATGAAGGGATGGTTCCGTCACAACTTGTCGGGAACGCCCGGAAGGGTCGACTCGCGATAGCGACGACTTCACGCCACCTGCGCAAAAGGAAACTCCGGGTTCTCGTAGCGCATGTCGATGACGCCGGTGCCGATCTCGATCCGCGACGTCCGCGCACCGACCGCCGCGAGCAGCGGGTACGGGACGCCGTGCTGGCGCGCGAAGTGGTGCACCCGGAAGTACGCACCGTCGATGCCGAGTTCCTCGGCCGCCTCGGCGAGCTCGATCGCCTGCAGCAG
>CAKUJB010000029.1 GCA_934661165.1 uncultured Microbacteriaceae bacterium
AGCTCCCCCGTGACCGCCGGCTCGGCGAGGGCGCGGACGCGCTCGGCAGCGGCCGCGGCCGGGGCGACGAGCATCGCGTCGACCTCGGGCGTGCCGCGCGCGGCCTGCAGGAGCGTCCCGAGCACGTCGTCGTGCACGATCGTCCGCGCGCGCTCCGTCGCGGTGCGCCGCGCCTCCGCGATCGCGCGGGCCTCCGCGGCGCGGACGCTCGCCTCCGTCGCCCGGTCGATCGCCTGGCTGCTGCGCAGCAGCGCGGTGATGAGCAGGATCCCGACGACGGCGAAGACGAGGGCCTGGGTGTCGTTCGACACCCGGTGCGGCACGAGGTCGCCGACGAGCGCGCTGATCGTCCAGTTCGCGATCGTGATGCCGGCGAGGCCGACCCAGCCGCCGCGGGTGCCCCACGCAAGGACGGCGACCGCCGAGGCCGCGCCGGCGGAGCTGATCATCCACGGCAGCTGACCCTCGAGCTCGGGGTCGACGATCGCGAGGACGAGGAGGGCGGCGACCGGGGTGATCGCACCGAGGAAGGCGGCGACCGTGACGCGGTGCAGCCATCTCGGACCGACGAGGGCCCCGACGACCGCCGCGAGGACCGGCGTGAGAAAGCCGACGAAGAACAGCAGCCGGTACCAGTCGGGCAGTGGGATCGGGTCGAGCCGCCCGACGACCGTCTGCGTCGATACGAGGCCCACGAGGTCGAATGCGGCGATCGCCGCGAGCAGCGCCCGGCGCATCTGGAGCTCGCTGCGCCCGAGCACGGTCATCCGCTCGTCGGTCCCGGGAGGTAGCCGTCCTCGACGCCGCGCTGGTAGAGCTCGACCTTCGTGTTCGCGGGGCGCCGGACGGAGTGGTACACCGCGCGGATGCGGCGGAGGTGGTCGTCGATCGTGTTCTCGGAGATGCCGAGCCGCGTCGCGACCTGCTTCGCGCCGAGGCCCGACGCGTACAGCGTGAGCACCTCGCGCTCCCGCTCGGTGAGCGGGGCGCTCGCGAGCTCGGGGTCGCTGTCGAGCGCGGCCGCCCACTCCGTCGTCGCGATCGACTCCCCCGCGGCGGCCGCGGCGATCGCCGCGAGCAGCGCGGCCGGCGGCGCCGACTTCCGGACGATGCCGAGCACGTCGGCGTGCGACACCTCGCGGATGAGGTAGGGGTCCTCGCCGCTCGTGAGGACGAGCACGCGCGCGCCCCAGCGGCGCAGCCGCTCGACGTTCGCCGCGGGCTCGGAGCCGTCCCGGAGCCGGAGGTCGAGGAGCACGAGGTCCGCGGGACCGACGCGCTGGAAGAGCTCGGCGACCGTCTCCGCGTGCCCGACGAACTCGAGTCCGGGGTCGGTGTCGACGAGTCCGCGCACGGCCATCGCCATGAGTGCGTGATCGTCGACCATCGCGACCCGCACGACCCGCCGCGCGTCGTTCCCCGCCATGCCCCCACGGTAGCGAACCCCAGCGCTCTAGGCTCGTCCCGTGTCCGACGAGCTGAGGATCCCTGTCCTCATGGACGACGTGGTCCGGCTCGAGCCGCTCGCCGCGACGCACGCCGCGGCGCTCCGCGAGGCGGCGGCCGGTCCGCGCGAGGCGTACGCGTTCGCGTCGGTGCCGACGCCGGGGTCGGTCGACGCATTCGTCGCGGAGTCGCTCGCGCGCGCGGCCGCGGGGACGCACTGGCCGCTCGTGCAGGTCGATGCGCGGGACGGTCGCGTGGTCGGCTGCACCGCGTATCTCTCGCCGCGTCGGTGGCCGGACGGGCGGCTGCTCGCGATCGAGATCGGCAGCACCTGGCTCAACGCCGACGCGCAGGGCACCGCGATCAACACCGCGGCGAAGCGTCTCCTCCTCACCCACGCCTTCGACGTCCTCGGCGTCGTGCGCGTCGACCTCAAGACGGATGCGAGGAATGCGCGGTCGCGCGCCGGCATCGAGGCGATCGGCGCGCGACTCGAGGGCGTGCTGCGCAGCTGGCAGCCGTCTGCGGCGCCCGGCGAGGCGGGGCTCGCGCGCGACACCGCGATGCACTCGATCACCGTCGCGGAGTGGCCGGCGGTGCGGGCACGGCTCGACGGCCGCCTCGCCGCGAAGCGCGCGGGGCTACGCTGAGGGCATGTCCCACCGCATCTTCGGGATGAGCGTCGCAGCGGTCTATCCGCTGTACGTGGCGAAGGTCGAGCGGAAGGGCCGGACGCGGGCCGAGCTCGACGAGGTCATCGCGTGGCTCACGGGCTTCGACCAGGCGGCGCTCGCACACCACCTCGAGGCCGGCACGACCTTCGAGGACTTCTTCGCCGCGGCGACCGTCAACCCGCACGCGTCGCGCATCACGGGCGTCGTGTGCGGCGTGCGGGTCGAGGAGCTCGAGGACCCGCTCATGCAGCGCATCCGCTGGCTCGACAAGCTCGTCGACGAGCTCGCGAAGGGCCGTCCGATGTCGAAGGTCCTCCGCGACTGAGTCGGCGCGCGGCTACTGCCGCGGCGTGCGGATGAGCAGGCCCGCGGCGAGGAACGCGAGCGCGGCGAGGAACTGCGCGCCGAGCCACAGCTGGCCGCTGAGTGCGAGGGGCCAGACCGGGTTCCACAGCACGACGATGGGCACGAACGCGATGAGCCACCACCAGTGCCGCGCCTGCACCGCGAACCACGCGACGATCGCCGCGAGGATCGTCACGACGTAGCGCACGACCGTGAACCACTCGCTGTCGATCATGAGCGGGGTCATCAGGAGCACGACGGCGGCGAGGATCCCCGGCGCGAGGGCGTTGCGCTGCATCTGCACCTTGGCCACCTCGCGAGTGTACTCAGCCGCACCTCCCCACCGCCCGCGCGGGGCGCCGGAGATGACGAAGGCCGCCCCCGAGCAGTGGGGACGGCCTTCGATTTCGTTGCGGGGAGAGGATTTGAACCTCTGACCTCCGGGTTATGAGCCCGGCGAGCTACCGAACTGCTCCACCCCGCGGCGTGAGCACCTACTCTACCACGCACGAGCAGGCCTTCCCTCCGGTCAGCCGCTCGCCCGCCGCACCCCGGCGACGTCGCTCGACGGCCGGTGGCCGTGCTCGGCTCCGAGCGCGAAGTAGTGGCGGAACGCGTACACGGTCGGCTGCCACTGCCGCGGGTCGACGACCGAGGTGCCCGGCGCGACGATCTCCGGCACGGCGTGGACCCGCACGACCTCCGCCTCGACGATCGAGTAGTCCTCGAGCCCCGGCGTGATCCGCCGGATGACGGTCTCGAGCTGCAGCGCGCATTCCTCCACCCGGCCCGGCCGGACGAGCTCGGAGTCGCGGCGGGTGAGGCCCGCGGCGGCGAACTTGTCGGCGACGTGCCGGTAGCGCGGCGTCTTCGCCCGCGGGACGGGGTCCTTGCCGGTCGTGTCGCCGATCGCCTCGACGGCGCGCCAGAGCTCCGGCTGCGGGAAGCTCACCGTGAGCTCGGGCACGGCCCGCACGTTGTCGATCGTCTGGCCGCCGTCCTCGAGGCCGATCACGAGCATGCGCCCGAGCGCCCAGTACGAGCTCGCCGGCGCGAGGTTGTCGGTGCCGTCCGGGTTGCGCGAGCCGAGCAGCATGACGGCGTTCGCGACGTAGAGGGTGCTCGGCTCGATGGGCACGTGGCGGCCGCCGGACATCGGACTCCTTCCGGTGACGGGGCGCGTCGGCAGGGAGGAATGCGCCCCCGGGCTTCGGAGCCTACTCGCCCCGGTCCGCTGCTCTCCGCGGGCGAGGCCCGCCGAGGGGGCGATGCGGGGGTGCGCCCCACCGCGCATTCGTCGGCCTGCCGGATGCCGCCGCGCGGACCGGACGGCGACGCTGGACGAGGCTCGGCACCTCTCGCCGAGGATGATGGAGGGATACCGACCATGACGACGACGACCGCAGCACCCGGCCGGGCGGCCGGGGCGACGACCACGCCCGGGTTCTGGCGCCACTACGGCGCGATGTGGCGCACGACGCCGAAAGCGCTGCTCGCGATCCTCCTGCTCGGCGTGATCGGCTACGCGGCGTTCGGCGTCATGTGGGCGCTCGTCTCGGCGGGCCTCAGCCTGCTCTTCGCCGCGCTCATCGGCGTCTTCGTCTTCGTCGGCGCCTTCTATGCCGCGCGGGGGCTAGGCGAGCTCGAGCTGCGCATCCTCGACTGGACGGGGCTCCCCGCGATCCCGCGGCCGGTGTGGCCGCGGCACGAGGGCTTCCTCGGCTGGCTCGGCGGGATGTTCGGCTCCCGGCACTACTGGTGCTACGTCGCGCACTACCTGCTGCCGCAGTTCGTCGTGAGTCTCGTGACCGTGACGGTCGCGGCGACCGCGGTCGGCATAGCGCTCGGCGGCATCAGCTGGGTCGCGTGGGGCTGGGCCGTGCCGGGCGACGAGTGGGCCGCGAGCTGGTTCCCGGGCGGTGCGTGGGGGCTCGTGGCGCTCCGCTTCGTCCTCGGCCTCGGCTTCGCATTCGCCTTGCCGTACATCGCTCGCGGCCTCGTCTGGGCGCACTGGGGGCTCGCGCGCGTCATGCTCGGCGCGTTCCGCACCGACGCCCTCGAGCGGGACCTCGCCGGGGCCGAGGCCTCCCGCGCGGCCGCCGTCGCGGCGGAGGACACCGCGCTGCGCCGCATCGAGCGCGACATCCACGACGGCCCGCAGCAGCGGCTCATCCGGCTCCAGATGGACCTCGCCTCGGCGGAGCGACGCCTGACGGAATCGCCGGAGGAGTCCCGTGCGCTCCTCGCCTCGGCGGCGGAGCAGGCCCGCCAGGCGCTCGATGAGCTGCGCGCGCTGTCCCGCGGCTTCGCCCCGCCGATCCTGCTCGACCGCGGGCTCGCCGCCGCGCTCGAGTCGGCCGCTGGCCGGGTCGACGCACCCGTCGAGCTCATCGACGGGATCCCGGAGGGGACGGCACTGCCGCAGGAGATCGAGCGGAACGCCTACTTCGTCGCGAGCGAGGGCATCGCGAACGCCGTGAAGCATGCGAACGCCGGACGCATCGTCGTCGAGCTCGCGCTCGACGCGTCGGGGCGGGCGCTCGTCGTCACCGTCCGCGACGACGGGTCGGGCGGGGCGCAGCTCCTGCCCGGGCACGGGCTCGCGGGGCTCGAGGAGCGGCTCACCGGCCTCGGCGGGACCATGACGCTCACGAGCCCCGCCGGCGGCCCGACCGAGCTCGTCGCCCGCCTACCCTGGTGAGCATGGTGCGGGTCGCGGTCGCGGACGACTCGGTCCTCCTCCGGGAGGGCCTCGTCCGGCTTCTCGGCGAGGCGGGGCACGAGGTCGTCGGCGCATTCGGCGACGCCGAGGCGCTGCTCGCCGAGGTCGCCGCGCTCGCCCCGGCCCTCGTGCTCCTCGACGTCCGGATGCCCCCGACCTTCCGGGACGAGGGCGTGCGCGCGGCGCTGCGACTGCGCACCGAGCACCCCGGGATCGGGATCCTGCTCCTGTCGCAGTACGTCGAGGCCGTCTACGCCCGAGAGCTGCTCGGCGCCGGCACGGGCGGCGTCGGCTATCTGCTCAAGGACCGGGTCGCCTCCCTCGACGAGCTCGACGAGGCGGTCACCCGGATCGCGGCCGGAGGCACCGTCCTCGACCCCGAAGTCGTCTCGCAGCTGCTCGGCCGCAGGCGCGACCCGATCGCCGCGCTCACGCCGCGCGAGCGCGAGGTGCTGCAGCTCATGGCCGAGGGGCGGTCGAATCCGGCGATCGCCGCCGCCCTCACGATCGGGCTCGGCGCCGTCGAGAAGCACATCACCTCGATCTTCGGCAAGCTCGCGCTCGAGGAGACCGGCTCCGACCACCGCCGGGTGCTCGCCGTCCTCGCCTGGCTCGACGAGCGCCCTTGACCTTGACGCAGCGTCAACTCCTACGCTCGTTCCCGGAGACGGGAAGGAGCCCCGAGATGGACTGGTCGATCCAGGAGGTCGCCCGCAGCGCGGGGACGACGAGCCGCACGCTGCGGCACTACGACGACATCGGCCTGCTGCCGCCGACGCGGATCGGCGCCAACGGCTACCGCCGCTACGACCAGTCCGCCTTGGTGCGCCTGCAGCGCATCCTGCTCCTGCGGGAGCTCGGCCTCGGGCTCCCGGTCATCGCCGAGGTGCTCGACCGCGAGGCCGATGCCGCCGACGCATTGCGCACCCATATCGATTGGCTCCGCACGGAGCAGGACCGGATCGACCGGCAGATCGACTCGATCCGGCAGACGCTCGAGGCGATCGAGCACGAGCGAGGACTCACCATGGACAGCATGTTCGACGGCTTCGACCACACCGAGCACCGAGAGGAGGTCGAGCGTCGCTGGGGCGCCGACGCCTACGCGAGCAGCGCGGCGTGGTGGGAGTCCAAGTCACCGGCGGAGCGCGCGGAGTTCCAGCGCGAGGTCGCGGCGCTGGGCGCGGACTGGATCGCGGCGGCCGAGGCGGGCGCCGACCCCGCGAGCGAGGCCGCGCAGGCACTCGCCGAGCGCCACGTCGCGTGGCTCACGGCGGTCCCAGGCACGCCGGCGACGAATGCGGACAGCCGCAAGGCCTATGTCCTCGGCCTCGCCGCGATGTACGTCGCCGACCCGCGGTTCGCCGCGAACTATGGCGGTCAGGCGGGTGCCGCATTCGTCCGCGACGCGCTCGAGCACTACGCGGCAGCGCGGCTGTAGGTCCGCACGGAGTCGGCCGGGTGCTGGGATTCTGCCCGCATGCTGGGATCCCGCGCCCCGCGACCAGCACGCGGGCAGAATCCCAGCACCTGGCCGAACCGCCCTCGCGGGGTGGCCGGCGCGGGACCGCCAGCGCGGGACCGCCCTTGCCGAACCGCCCTCGCGGGGCCGCCGGCGCGGGCCGCCTGCCATACTCGAACGATGGCGGGGGCGACCGGACGACGCACACACGCACGCAGCCTGCGCACGGTCGGGGCCATGGCGGCCGCCGCGCTCCTCGTCGGCTGCACCGCCGGTCCGACGCCTGGCCCGGCCACGACGCCGAGCGGGTCCCCGATCGCCGCGGGCCCCGTCACCACCGCCGCGATCGAGGCGCTCGACGCCGCGCCGTGCCCCCCGGAGCGCGCCGCGGAGCTCCTGGTCCCCGAGGTCGGCGGCGTCCTGTGCGGCACGCTCCGCGTCCCGCTCGACCACGACGACCCGGACGGCGCCCAGCTCGAGCTCGACGTGACGCTCCAGGACGGCGACCGGCCGGAGGGCGTGCTCCTGCTGCTGCCGGGCGGCCCCGGCGGCAACGGCATCTGGCTCCCCGCGGTCATGCCCCTCGTGCTCCCCGAGGTCGCCGAGCACTACCAGCTCGTGTCCCTCGACCCCCGGGGCACGGGCGCCGACGCCCTCGACTGCCCCGCGGTGCAGGCGCAGGTCGGCACGAGCGATCTCCTCGCCGCGACGCCGGAGGCGGTGGAGGAATGCGCGGCTCGGTTCGGTCCGCGCGCCGCCCACCAGTCGACGGTCGACACCGTCGCCGACCTCGAGGCGCTGCGCGCCGCACTCGGCATCGACGAGTGGGTGCTCGACGGCGCGAGCTACGGCACCTTCGTCGCGCAGCGCTACGCGGTCGCGCACCCTGAGGCGGTCCGCGCCCTGGTGCTCGACTCGCTCGTCCCGGTGTCGGGCGTCGACCCGTTCCTCCGCACCTCGATGGGCGCCGTGCCCCGAGTCCTCGGCGATGTCTGCGCGGCGGAGGGCTGCGACATCGACCCGGCCGCGACGATCGAGCAGATCCTCGCCGCGGACTACCCCGCGCTCGACCTGCTCAACGCGCTCGTGACGACCTCCGTCCTCGACCCCGCCTTCACGGGGGTCCTCGACCTGCTCGCCGACGCGGCCGCCGGCGAGCTCGCGGGCCTCGACGGCCTCGTCGCCCGCGCGGAGCAGGTCGCGACGAGCTCGGCGCTGACCGCCTTCAGCGCCGGCGCGCACATCGCGACGCTCTGCGCCGACACCCCCATGCCGTGGGGCGGCCCCGACACCGACCCGGCCGCCCGGGGCGACTCGCTCGACGTGGCGCTCGCGGAGATCACGCCGGAGGCGACCTGGCCGTTCCCGACATCGCTCGCCCGCGAGCTCGCCCCGGTCGACGCGTGCCTGCGCTGGCCCGCGGTCGCGGTCCCAGCGGGCTTGGCGGGTCCGCTGCCTGACGTCCCGGTCCTCATCCTCACCGGCGAGCGCGACCTCTCGACCCCGGTCGAGTCCGCCGAGGCCGAGCTCGGCGCGTTCGCGAACGTCACCTCGGCCGTCGTCCCCGGGCTCGGGCACGGCGCGCAGATGGGGCCGGCCGGCGCCGCGATCGTCAGCGAGTTCCTGCTGGGGCTCGGCGACCGGTAGCGGCGTGCCGCGCATTCCTCCCGAGCTCGGGATCAGACCCGGCGGTACTCCGAGGCCATGGGGCAGTCGAAGGGGTCGCGTGCGGCGAGGCCCACGCGGTTGAGGTACTCGATGACGATGCCGTAGGAGCGGATGAGGCTCGTCTCGGTGTACGGCACGTCGAGCGTGCGGCAGTGCTCCTTGACGATCTCGCGCGCCTTCGAGAGGTGGAGTCGCGACATGCTCGGGAAGAGGTGGTGCTCGATCTGGTAGTTGAGCCCGCCCATGAGCCAGGTCGCCCACCAGCCGCCGCTCACATTGCGCGAGGTCCGGACCTGCTTCGTGAAGAAGTCGAGCTTCGCGCCGGCCTCGACGATCGGCATCCCCTTGTGGTTGGGCGCGAAGGACGCCCCCATGTACACACCGAAGATGGCGAGCTGCACGCCGAGGAATGCGAACGCCATGCCGAGCGGGAGGAACATGAAGATCGGGACGAGCACGATCGCGTGCCGCAGCAGGATCGTCGAGAGCTCGACCCAGCGGCCCTTGACGCCACGCGCCGTGACGAGGTGCTTGATGCCGAGGTAGTGCAGGTTGAAGCCCTCGAGGGTGAGCAGCGGGAAGAAGAGCCAGCCCTGGCGCTGCGTGATGAAGCGGACGATGCCCTTCGACTTCGCCGCGTCCTCCTCGATGAAGGAGATCGTGTCGATCTCGATGTCGGGGTCCTTGCCGATCTTGTTCGGGTTCGCGTGGTGCCGCGAGTGCTTCGCGTCCCACCAGGCGTAGCTCATGCCGGCGATGCCGCCGAGGATCCGTGCGATGCGGTCGTTGACCTTGCCCGACGGGTGGATCGCGCGATGCGCGGCCTCGTGCGCGAGGAAGGCGACCTGCGTGAAGAGGATCCCCAGGGCGGCGGCGATGAGCAGCTGGTACCAGCTGTCGCCGAAGAGGATGAAGCCGGTGATGCAGCCCGCGAAGCCGAGCGCGAGCACCGCGACGATCATCCGGTAGAACCACGGGGTCCGGCGCAGCAGGCCGAGCTCCTTCACGGTTCGCGAGATCTGGGTATAGGCCGCGGTGACATCGGGGAAGGAGTCGGTGCGGGCCCGCGTCAACCGGAGCGGACCGAAGCCCGAGGACTGCGTGGGGGCGGAAGCGGAGATACGGCACCTGCTTTGATCGCGACCGCGGCTCGCACGGTCCGGATGAAGCCAAAGGCGGGAGCCGATCGCTCCTGCCACCTTAGGGGCGCAGTCTGGGAATGCGGCGCGAATCGCCCGCCGCTCAGCGCAGCGCCGCCCCGAGGGCCTCGATGAGCCCGGTCTCGTCGGCTCCTTCGGGGACGACGATCTGGGCGACGACGTGGTCGGCGCCCGCCGCGATCTGCGCGTCGAGTCGCGTGCGCACGGCGGCGCCGTCGCCCCAGGCGGCGAGCTCGTCGACCGCGGCGTCGCTGTGCGCGTCGATCTCCGTCTCGTCGAGGCCGAGCCGCAGCAGGTTCGTCCGGTAGTTCGTGAGATCGAAGTAGTACCCCATGCCCGGCCGCAGCGTGTCGCGCGCGAGCGTCGGATCCGTCTCGAGCAGGATCCGCTGCTCGGGGACGAGGAGCGCCGAGGGTCCCATGACGGCGCGAGCGCGGGAGGAATGCGCGGGCGGCACGAAATACGGATGCGCGCCGAGGGTGCGCGCCGCCGACAGCCGCAGCACCCGGTCGCCGAGGGCGGCGAGCACGAGTCGGTCGCCCGGCACGCCCTCCGCCTCGAGGAGGTCGAGGTAGTCGACAAGCCCCGTGTACGGCTTCGCGGCCTGCTCGTGGCGCTCGGGATGCCCCGCGCCGATGCCGAGGATGAACCGACCGGGGTGCGCCGCCTCGATCCGGTGGTAGCTGGCGGCGACCTCACGCGCATTCGCGGTCCAGATGTTGACGATGCCCGTCGCGACGACGATCCGCTCGGTCGCCTCGAGCACGGCCTCGACGATCCCGAGGTCGGCCGGCGGGCTGCCGCCGACCCAGAACGAGCCGAAGCCCGACCGCTCGGCCGTCGCCGCGAGCGCCGGATCGAGGCCCGGACTGCGGCGCCAGATCCCGGTCGAGCCGATCCGATGCCGGAGGTCGGCCCGGGCGAGCTCGAGCGGCGAGGTCATCACTGCCCCGCCGCGGCCATCGCGCGCTCGATCGCCGCGACCATGCGCTGGTCGGCCTCGGCAGCCGCGACGAGGTCCCCCGCCGCATAGGCCGCGGTGCGGTCGGCGAGCGCCGCCTGGTAGTCGGCGAGCGCGGCGCGCAGCGTCGGGCTGTAGTCGCCGGGCTCCTGGCCCGGGTCGGTCGTGTCCGGCTCCTCGCCGTCGGTCGGGGGCGTCGTCGGGGTCGTCGGCGCCGGCACGGGCTCGCCCGCCTCGCCGGAGTCGCCCGCATCGGCGCCGGAGTCGCCGCCGAAGAGGACGTCGAGCGCCTCGTCGAGCGTGTCCTCGAAGGCGATGTCCTCACCGAAGGAGACGAGGATCTTCCGCAGCAGCGGGAACTGGGTCCCCGACGACGACTGGACGTAGACGGGCTGCACGTAGAGCAGCCCGCCCCCGACGGGGAGGGTCAGCAGGTTGCCGTAGATGACGGTGTTGCCGCCGCCCGCGGTGAGGTCGAGCACCTCGCTCGAGACCTGCGTGTTCGTCTTGAAGGCGTTGAAGACCTGGCCCGGCGCGGGGATGGACTGGGTCGGCAGCGTCAGCAGCGTCAGCTTGCCGTAGTCCTCGCCCGCGTCACCGTTCGCCGCAAGATAGCCCGTGAGGATCTGGCGCTGCGTGGAGCCCGTCTCGGCGGGAATGTACGTCGAGTACAGCGTGTACGCGGGCGCATCACTGCCCGGGACCTGCATCGTCAGGTAGTACGGCGGCTGCAGCCCGCTCGAGGCCACCGGGTCCTGCGGCGTCACCCAGCGGTCGTCGCCCGAGTAGAAGCTGTTCGAGTCCGTGACGTGGTAGGTGCCGAGGATCTGGCGCTGCACCTTGAAGAGATCCTCCGGATAGCGCACGTGCGCGAGCAGGTCGTCGCTCATCTCCGAGGCCGGGACGATCGACGCGGGGAAGACCTGCTGCCAGGCCGTGAGGACGGGGTCCTCCGCGTCCCACGCGTACAGCGTCACGGTGCCGTCGTACGCGTCGACGGTCGCCTTCACCGAGTTGCGCATGTAGTTCACCTGGTACTGGAGCAGCGTGTTCACCGAGGTGTCCGCGTCGGCGATCGCCGAGACGAGGTTGACGGTCTCCGAGTACGGGTAGTTCGTCCCCGTCGTGTACCCGTCGACGATCCAGACGATCCGGTCGTCGACGACCGCCGGGTACGGGTCGGTGTCGAGCGTGAGGTACGGCGCGACCTTCTGCACGCGGGTGCGCGGGTCGCGGTCGTACAGGATCTGCGAGCTGTCGTTCACCGCGTCGGAGAAGAGGATCTGCTCCGACTGGAACTTGATCGCATAGACGATCCGGTTGAAGAGGCTGTCGAGCTTCGGTCCCCCGTCGGCGCTGAACGTCGTCTGCACCGTCCGGGTCGAGTCCTCGCCGCCCGCCGGGTAGTCGAGCTCGATCGGCGTCGCGCCCTCCGGGGCGCCGACGATCGAGTAAGCCGGACTGCCCTCGCCGAAGTAGATGCGCGGCTCGTAGTCGCCGAGCGCCCCCGCGGTCGGGATGTCGTACTCGAGGAAGCGCGGCTGGCCGTCCGCCTCGCGCTGGTTGCCGTACGCGGCGACGACGCCGTAGCCGTGCGTGTATACGACCGTGTTGTTGTACCAGGACTGCGAGTCGCCGAGCCCCGCGAGGTTGACGTCGCGCAGCGCGATGATCGTGTCCTGCACCTTGCCGTCGATCTCGTACCGGTCGACGTCGAGGTCGTGGAAGCCGTAGTACTGCTTGAGTTGCTGCAGCTGCTGGAACGTCCGCGGCGCGATCGTCGGATCCATGATCCGGATGTTCGCGGTCGTCGCGGCGTCCTCGCGGAGCGCCCCCGGCGTGGCGTCGGTCGTCGCGCTGTACGGAATCTCCTGGACGTCGGCGACGCCGAATGCGTCACGGGTCGCCTCGATCGAGCGCTCGATGTACGGCGCCTCGACCGTCCGGGCCGAGGGCTCGACCTGGAATCGCTGCACGATCCACGGGTAGCCGGCACCGATGACGAGCGCGAGGACGACGAGGAGCACGACCCCGATCGCCGGGAGCTGCCAGCGCCCGATCATCGCCGTCGCGAAGCACAGCAGTGCGACGAACGCCGCGGCGATCGCGAGGATCGCCTGCCCGGGGATGATCGCATTCACCTCGGTGTAGCCGGCACCGGTCTGCAGGAAGCCGGCGGAGGCGTCGTAGAGGGTCGCGTACCGGCCGAGCCAGATGCTCAGCGCCTGGAGCGCGACCCAGAGCCCGAGCGTGATCGCGAGCTGGATGCGCGCCGGTCGCTCGATGTGCGGCCGACGCCCGACGAGGCGGATGGAGCGGAAGATGACCGCGATGGCGAGCGCGAGCAGGCCCGAGAGGGCGACCGCCCACAGCGCGAAGCTCACGAGGCCCTGATAGAAGGGCAGGTCGAAGAAGTAGTACCCGATGTCGATGCCGAACTCGGGGTCCGTCTGGCCGAACGGCACCGAGTTGAGCCACAGCAGCACGGCGCGCCACTGTCCCGCCGCCGACAGGCCGGCGAAGAAGCCGAGGCCGATCGGCACGACCCAGGTCGCGAGCGGGCGCAGCCCGTCGACGAGCTGCTGCTGCTGGTCGAGCTTCGTGTAGATCGGACGGTTGCGGAAGGCGATGACGAGGCTCACCCAGACGGGGATCGCCATGCCGAGGAATCCGGCGGCGAAGAGCACGACGCGCGCGACCCACTGGGTCGTCAGGACCTCGAGGTAGCCGGTCTGCTGATACCAGAGGATGTCCGCGGCGAGCGTCGCCGCGAGGAGGAATGCGCCGGCGACGACCGCGATGATGACGACGGCGATGAGGATCGCGCGGCGTGGGGTGCGGGTGGGCGGCTGCGCTGCTGCAGGGGCGGACATCCGGCTGGGTCTCCTGTCGGTCGGTTCGCGGCCGCCAGTCTAGTGGTGCCGACCTGGACGCCCGCCGGGGCGCCGCCTCAGCCCTGCATCACCGACTCGCAGCTGGGCAGTGCCTCGGTGTCGCCGCCGACGCCGATCGTCTCGACCGCCCGGATCGCATCCTCGAGCGTCTCGACCGCGATGACCGTCAGCCCCTCGGGCACGTTGCCGACGACCTGCACGCAGTTCGCGACCGGGGCGAGGAACCAGTCGGCACCCGCGCCCACCGCCCCCCACATCTTCTGCTGGATGCCGCCGATGGGGCCGACCTGGCCGATCGCGTCGATCGTCCCCGTGCCCGCGATGTCGGCTCCGCCCGTGAGCCCGCCGGGCGTGAGCTTGTCGTAGATGCCGAGAGCGAACATCATGCCGGCGCTCGGGCCGCCGACGTTGTCGAGCTGGATGGTCACCGTGAAGGGCAGCACGAAGTCGGTCGCGACGAGGATGCCGAGCACCGGGACGGGCTCGGCCGCCGCCGTCGCCTCGCTGAGCCGCGGCGTCACCTCGACGACGAGCTCCTCGTCGCCGCGGCCGATCACGAGCTCGAGCGGCCGGTCGGCACCGCTGCGGGCGATCTCGGCGCGGAGCTCCTCGACCGTCGCGGGGACGATGCCGCCGATCGACCGGATGACGTCGCCGGCCTCGAGGATGCCCTGCGCCGCGGCGTCATCCTGCACCTGCGCCACCGACAGCTCGACGTCGAGCTCGTAGTCGAGCGCGTGGAGCGCCGCAGCGATCGCCGACAGCTGCGAGTTCTCCATGTCGATCCGGGCCTGCTCCGCGTTCTCCTCCCGGGTGAGCCCGGGGGGATAGACGGACTCGACCGGCAGCACGGCGCGCTGCGGGTCGAAGGTCGCGAGGACGACGTCGATCCAGCTCGGCAGCCGCTGCGGCGGCGTCGCGTACACGGTGAGGAGCCGCAGCGCGCCCTCGGTCGGGAAGGTCTCCTCGACGGGGATGCTGATCATCGGCACCTTCTCGCCGTTCGACTCCGTCTGGCCGAGGACGTCGAAGACGGGGCCGGGGTACTCGATCACGTACGGGGCCGGCATCGAGGCGACGACGGCCGTGCACACCGCCGCGACCGCGAGGAGTCCGCCGCCGCCGATCCAGGCGATCGGCGGCCGCGCGTCGGGGTCGCGCGCCTTGCGGGGGAGGTACACCCAGCCGAGTGTAGGGGGCCGGTCCCGCGCATTCCTCGCGGCGGCTGAGCATCCGCCAAGGCGATGCTGTGCGCTCACTGCGAACGCACTGGGTCGAGGGCATCCGAGCGCCTAGCGTTGGCGTATGAGCGAGCAGCCGAGCCCCGACGAGGAGGAGTTCCGCGAGCTCCTGCGCGAGTTCCTCGAGGGGCGGGGGGACATCGACCCCGCGCAGCTCGCGAGCGCGGCGGGGCTGCCGGCGAATCCCGCGGTCCTCGGCCAGCTCATGGGGCATCTGCAGCGCGCGATGCAGCGCGACGGCGGGTCGATCGACTGGGGCCTCGCCGCCGAGCAGGCGTCGACGATCGCGCACCAGGGCACCGTCCCGACGCTCCCCGAGGAGCGGGCGGGCGTCGAGCAGGCGCTCGGGGTCGCCGAGCTCTGGCTCGACGAGGCGACCGACCTCCCCCGCTCCGCACAGGTGCCGCGGATCCTGAGTCGCCAGGAGTGGACGGCCGCGACGATCGGCGTGTGGTCGCAGCTCGCGCAGCCCGTCGCCGACTCGATCGCCGACGCGCTCATGGGCGCGCTCGCCTCGGCGGCGCCGGAGGAGCTCGACGGGCTCCTGCCCGGCGCCTCCCGCATCATGCGGAACGTGGGCGGCACGCTCTTCGCGATGCAGCTCGGGCAGGTCGTCGGGCAGCTCTCCGGCGAGGTGCTCTCCGGCGGCGACATCGGCATCCCCCTCATCGAGGACGGCCAGGCGGCGATCCTGCCGCAGAATGCGCTCGCCTTCGGTCGCTCGCTCGAGCAGCCGGTCGACCAGGTGCAGCTCTGGGTCGCGGCGCGCGAGCTCGCCCACGCGCGGCTCTTCCGCCACGCCCGGTGGCTCGCGCTGCAGCTCATCACGGCGATCACGGACTACGCGCGCGGCATCACGATCGACATGCGCGCCCTCGAGGACCTCGCCGGCGAGCTCGACATCCAGAACCCGGAGGCGCTCCGCGCCGCCCTCCAGGAGGGCCGACTCATCCCGCCGCGCAGCGAGTCGCAGCAGCAGGCGCTCGGCCGCCTCGAGACGACGCTCGCGCTCCTCGAGGGCTGGGTCGATGTCGTCACCGCGGCAGCGACGAAGCGGCTTCCCGCGGCTCCCGCCATCGCCGAGGCGGTCCGGCGCCGGCGCGCCGCGGGCGGGCCGGCCGAGCGGGCGCTCGCCGCGCTCGTCGGCCTCGAGCTGCGCCCGCGCCGGCTCCGCGAGGCCGCCGCGATGTGGCAGGCAGTCACCGAGGCGATCGGCGAAGCCGGGCGCGACGCGCTGTGGTCGCATCCCGATCTCGTCCCGACGGCGGCCGACATCGACGACCCCGCGGCGCTCCTCGCGCGGCTCCTGGCCGGCCCGCCGGAGCCCGATGACGTCGACCGCGCGATCGAGGACCTCCTCGCCGATGAGGGTGGGTCGCGGCCGGCCGAGGGCGGGGACGGGCCGATGTCCGGCGACGAGGGCGACGGGGGCCCGACCTCGAGGTAGACGCGCGGACGTCCGCGACCGAGCGCTGCGTCGTCCTTGGGTCACGGGCTCAGGCCGCCGCGCGCCGCACGAGCTGCAGGTCGACGAGGCAGCCGCACTCGGGGTGCGGCGGCGCGGGGACAGCGCGCGCCGAGCCGTCGAGCGCGACGCACAGCGTGCGCGCCTCGCCGGGCAGCTCCGCGGGCTCGGTCGCTCGGGTCCGCAGCGCCTCGCGGAGCCGGCGCACGGCTGTCGACAGCGCCACGACGCGCAGCAGGGGGTCGTCGGCCGTCGCGTCGCGCTGCGTGATGAGCTGCGCCGCGACGGCCGGCCAGCAC